>CAZFKF010000923.1:0-3067 GCA_964518805.1 uncultured Planctomycetaceae bacterium
CGGCAAACGCGTACGTGCCTGCCTGATGGAAAACGGCCGTCGTGTTCTTCGACGCATTGGCGCCGTTGTCGCTGAAGGTCGGCGCGACCGCCCCGGCGGGAGAGACCGCGGACCATGTATACGTGAGATTCTGTTCGCCGCTGGAGGCGTCGCCCAGCACGGCGAGTTGCACGCTGGTGCTGGTAAGATCTGAAGCGGTGGGCTGCCGGGCCACCGTGGGAGGCGGCTGGACCTTTGCACCCTTGGTGATCACCAGCACGGGCCGGAGCCCGGCCTTGGCGCCTTCGCGCGACAGGAAACTGACCCATTGCCGGGCACCGAATCGCGAGACGGCCTTCAACTCGAAGCTCGCCGTCTGGTTCGCGTTGAGGTCCTGGCCGAGCAGCGACGTCACGTCGATCGCGATCGGCTTGCCGACCTTCAGCCGCGAACCGGCAACGCGGATTTGCTTCCCGAGACTGAAGGGAGAATTGAACCACGTGATCGGCCCGGTCATCGCGGTATTCGAGCCGCCCTTGCCTTCCACCCAGCCGTCGTCGCGGTCTTCCAGCAGCTCGACGCCGAGGGTCAACGATGAGACGGACTTGCCCACGCCAATTGGCGTCAGCTTCAAGACGGCTTTGGTGATCGGGGCGTCGATGCTGCTGAGGTTGAATTTCAGGAACGTCTCGGCGTTGTTCGAGGCCGTGGCCGACGAGTCGTTGGCCACCAGCAGGCCGCCAACCTTGCCGAAATTGGTGACCGGTGCCGTGGCCTTCACCGACGCATCGGCCACGGGGCGGAGCGTGACGGTGGAAGAGGTTTTGGCCGTCGCGCCGACCGAGAGGGGGGCTGAAACCGCCTCCTGCAACGCAGCCGCTCCGCTGAGCGCCAGGCGAGACTCGAGGGGTTCGGCCCGCAACACCCGGTGGAGCAAGGCATTGGAGACGTTGCGGCGACTAGCGCGCGAGCTATCGAGCCAACGTGTCATCGCCGATTTCTCCCTTTCGGCGTCTTGCCCTCGAACGCTGCCGGCTGACGCGCCCGGATGCCTACCGCCTGTGCGGAAACGTCGTCTTTTGCACGGCGCTGGAGCAACGCGTCAACTGAACCTCATGGTTCATCGTACCGGCCTCCCCCAAGGGCGGCAACGATCCGCGTCGAGGATGTTTGCGAAAATGGACTTTGGATCACCGTTTCCCGCAATTGTTGAGGCACATCCCACGCGCCGAGTTGGGGACCAACTTGCGGTTTCTTCCAGAGGCTCCCGCCGTTCAAGCGGCCCGTTGTGCGTTATGTGCATACCGTCCAATCGTGGTATGTCCGTCCACGGCCGCAGATCGCTTGGTGGCCAAAGCCCGGGCCTCCGTCACGCAACTTCTTGTGTGCGGTCGTCCCAATCGTTCGTGTACGGCATTGGAACGTGCCCTCGGCGGGCGTGCAGGCACGGCAGTCAGCCTACCAGAGTGGCTGGCCCAATTTCCGGCCGAGAAGACCGCCCTTGGCCGAATGCCTGCTCGACAACTCCTGCCCGCTGCGTTATGTTTCGCGAATGGAATCGTCTCGTTCGAGGCTCGTGGAAGCGTGGGGGGCAGCGTCGAAACATCGGTCGTTTGAGGACAGGCACAAAGGTGCGTTCTGGTGATCACCATCGATCTGCGCAGCGATGCGGTTGAGGTTCGGAGTATGTTGGCCGACGCGGTTCGCAAGTACGCGGCCAAGCACAAGGCGTCGGCCACGGCCAAGAAGCACCCGCCGGTGACGAGGATCGACTTCGCCTTCTCGCTTGGCGATAGCGAATCGATTCCCTGGGTCCATCTGCACTTCGACACCAAGCCGGGAAGCGAGCCGGACGGCGATCCAACGCACCCCGACTTCGCGAAACTGACCCGCAAGGGCTGGCTGCCGGCTGTGCAGGCCGTGTGCGACGGTGAAAAGGTGAACGTCGTGCAACTCGACGGCAAGGCGCGCAAGCGTGACGACGCGCAGCTTACCGAAGCGATCGGCAAGTTCCTGGTGGCCATGCTCCTCGAATCGCGCGACAAGGGCGTGTTCGAGGAGTTGCCCAAGGCGGAACACTGCGAGTTGGGCGTGGAAGACCCCATGAGCGGCGAGTTCGGCTGGCCGAACTACGAGGACCGCGGCAAGGACAACATGGCCAGCTAAAGGGGGCGCGGCGTGAGAAGGCGTTCCCGTAAGGATATCTCAAGCGTTCGCAGCTATTGTCGTCGGGATCAGTGCAGACGCACGGAGTCCAGGGCGAAGGTGACGCCGGGCTCGGTGGCCGGGTCCAGTCGCAGGGTGGTGACCACGCCGCGCCAGTGAGGGCTCTTGCCCAGATCGATTTCGTAATCGTGGAACTGGCCGTCGCCGCGCACGTCGATACCTAACGAGGCCTCGCCGCTCATGGCCGTGAGCGAGGTTGCCCAGAAGACCTGGACGCGCTGGTTGCGATCGCAGCGCATCCGGAACGATAGGCGGCGCAGGCTGTCGGCCTCGACTTGAAGGCCGGGGATCTGGAGGATCGGGTCGTGGCCGGTCGAGCGCCCGGTGATCGCGCCGCCGCGGACCTCCAGTCCGGCGATGTCGCTGTTGCCGGACCAGCCTTCGAGGGCCCCGTCGGCGTCGAACCGCCACTCGGTCTTGGCCGCCACTTCCGGCAGGTCGTACGGTCCGAGGCCGACGTCGGACGGGATCAGATTCGGCGGCCAGTCGCCGGGCTCGCAGAAAGCCGCGCGCAACTGGTCGAGGTCCTGGAAACCGTACTCGGCATACGGCTCGATGTAACTGCCTTCGCCCCATTCGTTCATCGGACCGATGGCGATGATCTTCTCGCCCCCGCTCGCAGCAAGGTACACCGCATGGACGCTCTCACGCGGCGCTTCGTTCTCGTCCCGCTCGCTTTCCTTCTCCGTCAGGTCCACCTGCTCGAAATCTGCCAGCGAGACGTAGGGACGGTTGACCGCCTCCAGCACGATGGAATCCGCCACGATGGGACGGAACTCCTCCATTAGATCCAGCGCCATCGAGGGGCGTCCGTAGTCAATGGCATGGAAGAAACCGAGATACGGGTCGAGACCAATCAACT
>CAZFKF010000924.1:0-3065 GCA_964518805.1 uncultured Planctomycetaceae bacterium
AAGAACGACGATCCCGCGTCCGCGCACGTGATGTCCGAAGATCCGTCCGCCGTACTTGCCGTCGATATAGGCCACTTGGGTGTCGCGGCCCTTGTACAGGTACTCGAACGACCCGGTGGTCCCCATGTCGTCGGTGACGTTGTAGGCGTCGGGTCCAGTCTGACGCATGGTCAGACGGCTTACTCCGAGCACTTCCCAAATGTTGACCACTACATCGGGATGCTGCGCCGCGAAGAGGTAGAGATCGGCGTCACAGAGGATGACCCGCAACGGCAGCCGGCGATAAAGGCTGGTGTTCTCCAGAACCCAGCGGACCTTCGCTCGGGCGGCCGGGGTCATCTGGTCGATTGGAATGGACTCGATCGCTTGCTGGCGCGCGGCAGCCCCCGTGGTGGCCTTATTCGGGTCTGATCCCTGGAGGGACAGTCTTTCCCCTGCCAGCGAAGTCGCGGCGAAAGCCAATGCCACCACCAAGGGGGGTAGCGGCAAGGCAAGGCCAGGGTGCCGTATCACGGTTCGGTGCGCTCCTTGTCAGCGCGATCGCCGCGCATGTCCGATTCGTTCGACGATGCTGATAATTCGGCTTGCGCCACCCCGGAGGGCCAGTGAAAATCGTCCCCGACCGACGCTGCATCGATTGGCCTTGATGCCGCGGTGAAAAACCGAGACAATGCCGCCCCCCACTGTGGATGAATAGGCTGAATAGGAAGATTGGCGGTTTCGGCGATGCGTCGTTCTGCGGCCCTGTTGGCGACTGCGGCAATTGCGGCCGGGCTGTGTTGGCTGGCGGCAGTCCTGTGGAGCCGCTCGGCCCAATTCCTGGCCCAGACCTGGCAGAACGAACTGGAGCAGGCCCCCGATTCCCAGGTCGACGCCGTCCTCGATCGTCTGGCGAGCCTGGGAGAGGAGTCTTTTCCGGCGCTGTGCCGGGCGTTGGGATCCGATCGCGAGTGCGTTGCCGAGGGCGCGTTGCACGCTCTTCGGGAGGAGTTGACTCGCTGGAAGGCCATGCCTCCCGGCGAAGTCACCCGGCGTAAGCGATCGCTGGTCAAGGTTCTTTCGGGGCAGTTTGCGGAGTACGGCCCGGTGGGCCGGCGGGGTGCGGCAAGCTTGGTCGCGAACCTGCTTACCAACCCGCCATCGCTGGACAGTCCGGCAGACGCCGAGTGTCTCGCGGCGTGCACCGCAATGCTGCGTGCCGAGGGAGCCACGAACGGTCATCCGCCGTTGCGTCCCGTTTCGATGGCGACGATCGCGGCGAAGGCAAGTCAATCTCATGGCAACCGGCAGGCGACCGGACCGAGTCCAGAGTCGAAGAGTCAACCCGGCGATGCGGAGACAGATGCGTCGAAGCAGGCCTCGTCGTCGGTGACCGCGTCCAAGGACGCGGAGCCCAAGGCGGTGCCGCCTTCCAAGAGTATCAAACGTCTTCCTCCCGTCGCATCGGACGCAGCGTCGCATCCGTTGCGAGAGTTGCTTGAGAAGCCGTCGTCGCCTGGCCCGGATGACGGAACCGGAGACTCGCGCCTGGCAGCCTCCAACGCGCCGCGGCGACTGCCGCCCTTGCGCCGAACGGGATTCGACGAGAGAGTGCCGGGCAGCGCGCTCACAGGATCGAGCGACCGCTTGGCCAACCAACTGCGCGAAGTGGCGCGAATGCTGCACGATTCCGATTCGCGGCAAAGCGAGTCCGCTCGCAGCGCACTCAGACAACGTGGTTTCTCGGAAGCGGAGGTCGAACTGGCCCGGCAACTGACGGACCCCGACCCGTCGGTGCGCAAGGCCCTGGCCCGGGCGATCGTGTCCACCACTGGTGTGGATGCCGCGCCTTGGCTATTGGAACTGATTCGCGACCCCGACGCCGACGTGCGTCTGGAAGCGATGACGCTTCTGGTGACGACGGCCGATCCGGCGTTGTTGGAGCAGTTGCGCCCGCTCGTCCAAGCGGATCCCGACGAGCGGATCCAGCGTTTGGCCAGCCGGCTCAGCCGTGGGAACCTGCTGTCGGAGAAATCGCGAAGAGGGGAGAAGATGCGTTCGAGAGGAGACTCGCCGTGATCGACGCCAAGACGTGGGATGCCCTGGTGGACGGAGCCGTCGCGCGATTGCCGGTGTTAGGC
Source organism: uncultured Planctomycetaceae bacterium (assembly GCA_964518805.1). Lineage (GTDB taxonomy): Bacteria > Planctomycetota > Planctomycetia > Pirellulales > Thermoguttaceae > CALFBP01. Next base: position 2,121 of record CAZFKF010000924.1, read on the forward strand.
GTCGGCGCGATCATGTTGTTGGCGTTTTGGATCGCCGCCTCGGTGGCGTCCGCGGCTATCTCCCGGCTGGGCCGCTCGCGGCGTCTCGATCCCGACGTCACGGGGCTTCTGGCCCAGTCTTCGAAAGTTGCCCTGCTGATCTTTGGCGTAATCACGGCCCTGGGCACGATCGGGATTGATGTGACGGCGTTGGTCGCCGGCCTCGGTCTGACGAGCCTCGCTTTGGGGCTGGCACTGAAGGAAGTTGTCTCGAACGCCATTGCCGGCGCGCTGATCCTGCTCTACAAACCATTCAAGCGGGGCGACACGGTGGCCGTGCTTGCGTTCAAGGGAATCGCTTCGGAAATCAACCTGCGCTACACCACGCTCGACACGCCCGACGGGCGCGTCTTCGTCCCCAACACGCTTCTGTTGACCAATGCGATGGTCGTGGCGCCGGGTCCGAATGGCCGGCGTCCAACCGGGCCGACACCGTAGCCTCCCTTGGCCGTAATCGGGCAGCTGCGCGAGGTTCCTTCGTGAGTGCGTGCGATTCGAGCGCTGCTGGCCCACCAGAACTGGCGAGTACGCCCACAAGGGGTATGCTAGACGGCCCACTTGACGCATTTGGCACCCTCGCTGTACGATTTCTGATCGTACGCCCGCAGCCGGTAATCGTAGGTTACGGGCAGATTGGAGCCATGGTCCGAGAGCAAGTCTATGGAACGGCGAGAGTTTCTTCAGATCGCGGCGGGAGCGGGTGCGGTGCTGGCCACCGGACAGGCTTGGGCTGCATCGCGGCGCGGGGCCGCCTATTTTGCGCTGCATCCGTTTGTCGAGGCTCATCCCGAAGCCGTCTTCGTGCTCCGCACCCATGTCGCCGATCGCAAGGACACCGATGCCAAACAGTCCATCGGCAGGACCCTGGCCAGGCAACTGTTCTCGCTCCAGCGCCGGACGGGAATT
>CAZFKF010000925.1:0-3063 GCA_964518805.1 uncultured Planctomycetaceae bacterium
GAAACGGCGGCCTACATCGCCCAACGGCTCCATCTCGACGTGATCGACCTGGTCGACCCCGTGGGCCAGGACTTCTGCATCGACGTGGCCAAGGCGCGCTACGTCCTCGGTTATCGGCCGAAGTACACGATCTTCAAACTGATCGACCAGGCGATCGAGTTCCGCCAGTCGGGCAAGGCCCGGCGGCAGCGGGCGGGGTACAAGGGTTGACCCCGCCGCGTCGGCAATGCCTGCCGCGTTAAGTTCACTTCACCCTGCCCGATAGGCGCCGGGTGTTGTAGTCGCGACGATAGGCGCGAATCCCTTCGGTGTCGGGATAGCGCTGTTCCGGTCCGTACGGATAGGTGGTCATCGCATGGAACGGCAGCGGCTCGACCGTGTCGCCGTGCGCCGTGTAAAGATCCATGTCCTTGCAGTAGCTGTCCGTCTTGAGGAGGAACGACCGCCGGTACCCGGGCTTGATCGGGCCGAAGGCGTCGGCCTTGAAGCGGAGCGTCATCTCTTCGCCGTGGCCCATGATCACGAACCGGTCGTCGGCATCGTCCAGCAGCGGCTTCACCTCGCCGAACCGCGTGTAGTTGCCCGCCATCGACTTCCACGGCACGGCCCGGTCCACGTTGGCGTAGTCCAGCAGGTTGGGCTGTCGTCCGTCGGGCGAGTACTCACGTGGATAGCCCAGGAAGTGCAGATCGGCGCTGGCCGCCGCCGCTTCCTTGACCGCCAAAACGTCCTCGCCGGGCGCTGCCAGGAAGATCCGGTCCCAGTAGAGTTCCAGATTTGACGACACGCGCAGGCGGCGATCGCTGGGCAGCACTTTGCCCGTCACGTCGAGGGTCATCATGTGCTGGAGTCCGGCGGGGTATCCCACCTCGTGAAACAGTTCCACCCAACGTCCGTCGCGCCACGCGGAGATGCTCGGGGCTTTGAGCCGCAAGCCGGCCTGGCTGGCGGCGAAATTCGTGGTCGAGTACGAGTACTCGACCCAGCCGTGCAAAAACAGCACGAGCCGTTCGCGCGGCGAAAGGCCGCTCAGACGGTCGCCAAAATCCAAATCGATGAAGTGGTCCTTGGCATAGCCGATGAATCGCGGGTCCGGCTCCGTGGCGCCGGCGTAGCGGCGATCGACACGGCGGATTTCGTCTCTCACGTCCACGCCGCGGTGGTCCACCGCCCGCACCGGCTCGATCGGCCGCCGGATGCAGAAAAGCTCGGGCGACGGCAACGGGGCGTTGACGGCCGCCATTTCGTTGGGGTACACCTCGGTCCCTTCCGGATGGTCGACGGCCATCAGCTTGGCCTCGTCGAAGTACACGACCTCCTCCAGCGGCTCGACGACCTGGAGCACATACTGGCCGCCGAGCGGCTCCAGGTGCGGGATCGGCAGGTACTCCGTCGGATCGGGGACGGCGAACGTCGCCGGTCCGGTGCGGAATCCAAGCCCTCCCATCCCGCCGAAATCGGCCACGAAGTCGAACCGCGAACCGTTCCAGGCGAACAGGTGCGGGCAGGATGCCGTCTTGCGCGGCAGTTCTTCGATCCGCGTCAGCCGGTCGGCCGGGAGATCGAGTTCGGCCTGAACGACCGAGTCGGGCCAGACGATGTGCAGCCAATCGACCTGGGGATGCGAACCCAGGCCGGCCAGGATCCTCAGCGGCGGCATGGCCGTCGGCCCCGACGGCGTGCCGATCACGTACTGCTGGATCAGGCCGCCGGTGCGGACCTCGACGCGAGCGCCGATGGCCGAGGAGTTGGAGCGGGCCTTGTTGTCCCGCGGGCGCACGCCCTGAAGGTCCAGGGCGATGTAATGCCCGCCCTGCGTGGCGTTCTCGATCAGAACCGGCTGCTGACCCATCTCGGCCAGCAGGAGATCGCACTTGCCGTCGCCGTTGAAATCCGCCGCAACGCAGCTTGCGTCGCCCTGCGTGCGCAGAGCGGGCAGCAGGCTGGACGGATCGAGGTCGGCCGCGTCGGTGAAACGGTGCGTGGCCGGGTCGTTCATCAAGAGGGCCGGGCCGCGCGTTCCGTCGCGGCGGTGGGTGTCGGCGATCACGATGTCGAGGTTGCCGTCGTTGTCCATGTCGACGAACTGCCCGCCCGTGCCGCCCAGCCTCCCGCAACGGTCGGCGAACGACTTGTCGAGTTCAAACTTCCAGTCGCCGCGGTTCCAATACAGTCGCACCTCTTTGCCGGTGAAGACCAGCAGATCGCGGTTGCCGTCCTTGTTTGGATCGCCCGAGGTGGCGCTCACGACGCCTTCGACAACCAGTCCGGCGGCATCGGCCTGAATCGTATGGTGCTGCCACACGCGGTCGTTGACCCAGAGGACCGGCTTGCCGGTCCCGGGAAAGATCACCAGGTCCAGATCGCGATCGTTGTCGAAGTCGTCGTAAACGACCGCCGCCACCGGAGTCTTCTCCAGGGTCAAGCCGAGTTTCTGGCCAATATCGGGGAAGGCTCCGTCGCGGTTATTGTTGAAAGCACTGGACGGGGCCGCCGCCGAATCGCCGCCGGAAGGAATCGATCCGCCCTTCAGACGGAACGACACCAGGTCCAGATCGCCGTCGCTGTCCAAGTCGAGGAGGCGAGCGCAGGCGGTTAGCGCGGGGACCGATGCGGCTGGCGGCGACGGGGCTTTCTGGAAATGGCCCTTGCCGTCGTTCAGCAGCAAAAGGTCTTGCCCCTCGCGACCGAGCCAAAGATCCAGACGGCCGGCATTATTCACGTCGCCCAGAGACGGCGAGACTGCTTTGTCGGCCACGGTGGGGCCGAGGCGGAACTTGCCCGTGCCGTCGTTGAACAACACGACTGCCTCCCCCTGGGATCCGGCGGCGGTAAGGCAGACGTCAAGACTGCCGTCGCCGTTCAGATCGCCGACGGCAATCCCCGGAACGGTCACCGCTCCGCCCGCCCATTTCCACGGCTTCAGCGCAACGTCGATCTTCTTGACGTCGGGCGAGAACACGACGCGGCGAGGCGGTTGGGCCGGGGCCGGAGGTTTGGACACACCTTCCGTACCGATCACCGTGTAGTACTTCCCCGCGGTGCCGTAGACCTGGCGGACCG
>CAZFKF010000926.1:0-3058 GCA_964518805.1 uncultured Planctomycetaceae bacterium
CTGTAGTACATCACGCCTTCGGCCTCGGCGACGGCCCGGGGGATCGTGAAGCGGATCACGTGATTTTGCTCGTTGCCCGCTTCGGGCGCGAGCTTCACCAGGTTGCCCAGCGGTTCGCGCTGCTGGCCGGCCCGCGGCTCCCAGCCCTTGGGCACGCCGCGGCTTGACTGCTCGAAATCGCCCCCGACGACCAGGTTCTTGCCGCTCTTCCATCGCGCCTCGGCCTCGGGATCGACGCCGCGCGGGACCGGGGCGGCACGCTCGTAGAGCGCGTCGAGCATCGCCTTGACGTACAGGTGCGGGATCTCGCTCACCGAGTTGGTGCGCACGCCGATCTTCTCGTAGATCACCCGCGGCTCGCCCGGCGCGGAGAAGTCGACGCAGCGGAGCGACAGGTCGTAGACCTCCCCTTCGGCGCCCGGCGCCAACTCGACGCTCCCCCAGATGCCGATCTGGGCCTCGAACGTCTTGCGCACGGCATCTTCGACCTCGGCCAGCGGCGTATCGGGTCCGAGTTGGATGCCGTTGGTGGCGCACAGGTCCTTGACGTCGCTGGGCGACTCGGGGATGACGAACCCCTTCTCCCGCGAGAGTTTCTTCCAGATGCTGTCGGCCACCAACTGCCCATACCGCCCGTCGTCGAACTTGGAGATCAAGGGAAAGGGAACGACGACCTTGTGTGCTTCGCCCGCCTTTTCCGCTCCTGCGGCCGCGCCGATCGCCACCAGCGCGGGAGCGCAAAGCCCCAGGAAGAGAATGCCAAGCGTAGACCTCAGAACGCCGGGTGAAACAGAATGCACGCGATGCTCCTTCGCAGGAATGAATGGCGAATACTGAATACTGAATGCTGAATAGCGAACACTCAATCGCAATGTAGAATGATCGCGATTCAGGCTGTCTCAGGGTTGCTGTCCTTCTTTGGCGACTTTGCCGTGGTGACCGACTTCACGAGGATGGAAATCAACTGGTCGTTCTCATCAAGAAGCTCGGCCAGGCGAGTCTCCGGCAACAGTTCGGTGCGAATGATCAAATGGAGCCAGCACTGGGCCTCGCGCAGTTCCTTCAGGCAAATGCCGAGTTTGTGGACGAAGTCCCTCTTGCTTTCGGCGCCACAAGCTTCGGCGTAATTGGGGGCGCCGGCCGTTCCACATCGGACAAGCTGCCCTGCGATGTGTCGGCCGAGACGCGTGTCCGGAATGGCGTCGACCACTTTGCCGACGCGAGCTGCAAAACCGATCAGCCGGTGCAACAACTCGTCCCCAACCCGCTTCGGTCGCCCGCTCTGCTCATTCTTCATTCAATATTCGCTATTCAGTATTCGCCATTCGCCTCTCGGAACACGTTCCTTCACTTCCCCTTCTCCGCACCGGCCGGACTTTTCGCGGCGGCGGGCGATTCGCCGCCGCTGGTAGACGACAGGCGCTCGAAGTACTGTCGGTTCAGGTCTTCCCAACCGGGCGGCGAAGGGTCCTGCATGCCGCCGAGGATTTCCTTCTGGATGTCGCCGGGCAGGTTGGCGGTGGCGTCCTTCTTGACGACGAACTCGCCTTCCAGGAACTGCTTGACGTTGCGGCCGTTGTCCAGAAGGATCTGCTTCTGCCGCAGGGCGTTCTGGTAGTTGCCGGCCTTCAGATCGGCCTCGATCTTCGACATCCCGTCGATCAGCTTCTTCATGTCGGTGTGGTGGTACTTGCCGACCTGCATCTGGGCGTCGATTCCTTCGGCCTTGTTGCGCAGGGCCGCTTGTTTGCCGCCAAGGCGGGCCAGATCGCGTTTGCCGGGCGAATTGAGGCCGGGTCCTTCCAGGCCCTCGCCTCCCTGGCCGCTCTCCTTGCCGCCGCCGGTGGCGCCGCCGGCCGCGTCTTTGCTGTGATCCTTGATCTGGCCCTTGGTGACCGGATCGTTCGTCAGCCGGCTGGGCGTTTTGCGCCCGCCCTTGCCCACCGCCTCGTCGCCCACGAACTCGCCGCTCGACTTGGCCTGCCGTCCCTCGCCGGCCCGGCCGCCGATCTCGTTGGTGTTCGGCAGGCGGTTGCCCGTGGCCCCCTTGGCGCTCATGTTCGAGATCGGGCCGTCGGTCACGTCCCAGCCGGCGCCCTTGTCCAGCGAATCCATGGCGCTGGACGTCACGTCCTCCATCTCGTCCATCAGGTCTTCTTCGTCCTCCATGAGGTCGCCGATGAGGTCTTCGAGTTCGCCGGGCAACTCGGCCGCCGGGGCTTCCTTGTCGGCGTCGCTGAGGGCCTCCTCCTGGCTCCACTTCTCGCGGTCGGGCGTGTCCGGAAGCCACTTCTCCAGGTTCGTGGTGATCTCTTCCGCGCGCTCGTAGCCCAATTGCTCCAGCGGCACGGCAATGTCCGCCGACTTCTTGAGCATCGCGTCCGCGGCCATCTTCAGCTCGGTCTGGATCTCGTTGAGCTCCTTGGCCATGGTGGCGTTCGAGAAATCCTGCTCGGGCAGCTTGCTCAGGTCGGTCTGGGCCTCCTTCATGAACTTCGACCAGTCGTCCTCGGCCTGGGCCAGTTGCTTGAGCAACTGTTCTTCCTTCTCGCTGAAGTCCTCGGTGGGCTTCTTGGCCAGGTTCTCCGAGGCTTCGATGATCTTCTTTTGCTGCTTGAGGAACTCGTCGAGCTTCTTCTTGAGGGCTTCGAGCTTCTTCTTGGTGTCGTCGGGCAGGTCGCCGCCGGGCCGCTTGCTCATTTCCTTGAGGGCTTCGTGCTGCGCCTGGCGCGTCACGTCGAGCATCTTGCGCAAGACCTCGATGATCTTGTCCTGCGAGGCGAGAAGCTTGGGCAGCGGGGCGTCGACCTGGTGGATTGTTCGTCGGGGGGACTCGTTCCGCAGGCGCGTATTCCCGCCGGAGCCGGCTACCAGGTACCGCTGGCCGAGCGGATCCGGCGTGAGGCGGGCGTTCGCACCGCGGCGGTGGGGATGATCACGGAGCCGGAGCAGGCCGACGCCATCGTCGTGCAGGGCCAGGCCGACCTGGTCATGGTTGGCCGGACGATGCTCCGGTTGCCGTACTGGCCCTTGCACGCCGCCACGGCGCTGGGGCACG
>CAZFKF010000927.1:0-3055 GCA_964518805.1 uncultured Planctomycetaceae bacterium
ACGATCGACATGGACACCTCGCCGGCGACGAAGCCCTCAGGGCCGTGGCTCGTCTCCTCGGCGAAGCCTCGGGCGAAAAGTGCCTTGTGGGTCGATACGGTGGCGAGGAGTTCTGCGCCGCCCTCGCCGAGGCGTCCGAAGACGATGCGTTCGCCTGGGCCGAAGAGCGGCGTGCAAGGATTGCCTCGGCGGAAGTGTTGTCGAACGGGTCAACGATCCAGGTCACTGCCAGCTTCGGTGTCGCGCAGAGAACCGGCGATACGGAGTCCGTCGCCCAAATGCTCGACAGGGCGGATCAGGCCCTTCTCGCCGCCAAGAGCCTCGGGAGGAATCGCGTCATCCGCCACTCCCTCGCCTCCTTGTAGAGTCGGCAGTAGCACTCGGGAGCGGAACTACCCGCTGCAGGAAGCGGCATGAGCGGGATCGGGCCTAGCGGCCGGCGACCACCTCGAAGGGGATCGCCGGGAGCATGCCCATCACCCATTTGCTGGTGACGAGCTTCTTGTCCTCCTTGTTGATGTACGAAGACTCCTGCGACAGGACCAGCACGAGATTGCCTTTGAGCCCCGCCTTAACCTTCTCCGCGTCGCATTTGACGGGAAGGACCAGCGCATGGCCAAGCGGCTGGGGCGACTCGAGGCTGATGCCGCTCGGCGGCTCGCTCAATTCAAACCGCAGGTTGTTCGCATCCACCCCCGAATCGATCTTGAAACGAATCTGGCCAACCTTGCCCGCCGGAATCCGCACGCCGTTGTCGACGAACGTGCATGGCAATTTCGCCGCCGGGTTTCCGGTTACGAACACCGCCCAGTTCTCGGTGGGAACGATGTGCTTATAGATGAAGGCCTGCATCATCTCGTCGGCAGGGAAAGCGGGCCGGAAGAATCGCCGGCCCTGAATCACGGCCTGGCCGCCCAGTTGCAAAAGGAACGGCTCCTTGACGGCCGCATCCGGGACTTTCAGCGTCAGGCGGACCTTGTCCTGCCCGCCCGGCACCCAAGCGCCGCTTAGAGAGAACCCCTTGGGCGGGTTCACCAGTTCCAGAGCGATGTCGTCGTTGTAACCGTCCTTGCGCAAGGCGTGGACCGTGATCGGCACCGAGGCGCCCGGCTGGGCTGTGACGCTCGACGGAGTGACGCGGAGGTCGAAATCGGGCCGCGGAGGCCGGATGTACAGCCGGTAGGCGAAGTCGGGTCCGCCGCGTCCCAGCGTGTCGCTGATCGCAACGTAGTGAGCGCCTTTGGTGGTGGCCAGGAGCCGGGAATCGGCATGGTGCGTGATCAACGGCCACGCCTTGTCCTCGTAGTCGTCGTTGTAGGCCAGCACTTTGCCGTGCTCGTCGGTCAGGCGGACCATCGAATCCAGCGGCGAGTACATGCGCCGGGCGTAGACCTCGGCCACGATCTTGCCCAGGCCGGAGAACTTGAAGAAGTCGACGTCGCCGGGGCGGTCGATGCGGCCGTTGATGACGATCGGCGAGGTGACCTCCTGGGCCTTCTCAGGGCTGTCGTTGGGTTCCTCTTCATTCACCTCATGCAGCGTATCCACGACGAAGCCCACGCGGTTGCAGAAGATGTTGTTCTGCGCCAGGACGTCCGGCCGGATGCCCCCACCGCCACGATAGAACGAGGGCTCCAGGCGGATCGACTGCACCGGCAGGTTCCAGCCCTTCACCTGGACCGTGCACGGCTGCCCCGCCTGCCCGCCCAAGGGAAACAGGCCGGTGACGTAAGGGATCTCGCCGATCGAGATGCGATAGGTGAAATCCTCGCGCCCGCGGTAGACCGAGTCGTGGATCTCGATCACGTAGGTGCCGTCCTTGGGGATCTCGTAGTACATGACCGGGTCGTGAAGGAAGCCCATCGAGTCGGCGAAGGCAACCTCTTGGCCCTTGTCGTCATACAGGTGCAACACGGCCTGGAACCAGCCCGGCACCGCGTCGGCCAGGTAGGGGATCAGGCCCCGTGCCGCGCAGCGCGCCACGAGCTTGGTCCCCTTCTTGGCGTCAAACGCAAAGCGGTCCACGTCGCCCGGCATGATCTGGCCGTTGATGATGGACGGGAGCTTCACGTAGACGGTGGTGTGAGGCGCGACGTCGTTGGGTTCCTGCTCGCGGAGCTCGGGGTACTGCCCCACGAAGAAGAACAGCGGGTTCGACATACCCGCGGCGTTCAGCAGACGCAGTTCGCGTTCGCCGAGCGTGGCGTCCGGCGAAATCTGCATCTCGACGGTCAATTCTTCGGCGATTTGCGGATTGGGCTGCCGCTTGGGGTCTGCCTCGCGCTTCCGGTAGATCTCCATCTCCTTGAGTTGCTCTTCGGTGATCCCGGCGGTCTTAATGGCCAGTTCCTGCGGCACTTTCCCCTTGCCCCGGACCTTCTCCAGTTCCTCGATCGTGTTGCTGATTTTCATGCTCAGGCCGACGTACTCGCCCTGGGTCATCGGCCGATACCAGCGCACGATCCTGGTCTGGATGCCGCCGCCGGTGACGTAGGCGTCGGTCACTTGCTTCACGTCCTCGCCGCCGACGACGACCTCGATCGTCGTGCCTCGGCATCCGCCGCCGGGATAGACATAGCCCACGTGCGGGCTCTTTGCGGGCGACTGCGCGCGGACCTGCGGGCCAGCAACGAGAACGATCGCGATCGCAACGGGCCAAGGCCAGCGAAAGACGGTCATCGGTAGACTCCGTAGCTTGGCTCTCCCGAGCCGAGAGACTTTCGTGAGATGTTCGCACGCGGCCCCGGCCCCACGCGCCCGATCCGCCCACAGACCGTTCGCCTTCAGATGATCTCCTGAAGCCGGCCGGCCAGTTTCATGCCTTCGGCGGGCGTGGGAGTGGCCTTGACGATCTCGTTCATGGGGTGCGGCAGGTTGGCGTTGGGGTCGATGCCCAGCAATTCGTAAAGGGTGCCGATAAGGTAGCCCGGGTAAACGGGTCGATCCTTGACCGTCTCGCCCTTCGCGTCGGAGGCGCCGACCACCTGGCCCCCCTTGAAGCCGCCGCCTGCCACCAAGGCCGAGAAGCAATCGCCAAAGTGATGGCGTCCGCCGT
>CAZFKF010000928.1:0-3054 GCA_964518805.1 uncultured Planctomycetaceae bacterium
TAATCGTCGACACATGGCACGACTCCTTGAACAAAGTTCACGCCTGCTTCAGCCAATTGACCACCTTCAACCCGCTAACGCGAGAGAAATGAGCGTCGTTGTTCGTCACGACGGTGGCATTCAGCGCCAGCGCATGGGCTGCGATGAGCAGGTCCATGGATCCGATGGCCTGTCCCTTCGCTTCCAACTCGTGCCGGATTCGCCCGTAGTGCCGGGGACACGAGAGTGCGTCGTAATCGTGCAACTCAAATGGGGCGAGGACCTTCGACACGGCCGCGATTTCGTCGTCGTACTTGCCGCTGCAGCGTGCGCCGAACTCCAATTCCGAGACGGTCACGGCCGACAACGCCAGGGAATCGCCCGCCGCCTGGGCCTGTCGGCAGCGGTTTACCAAAGCGGCCGCCCGCTGCTGGTGCGCAGCTCGGCGAGCCGAGGGTCTCAGTCCGCGGATCATGAAGATCAACAGGTCCGTGTCGAACAAGAAGATCATGTTCGCCACTTCCTCGCTTGGACTTCGGGTTGTTGTCGGCCCTCGGCCATGAAGTCGTCGGACAATTCCCGAATGCCTTCAAAGAACAGTTCCCACGGATCTCGCGCGACGACAAGAAACCCTTCCGGGGTCTTCTTCAAGTAGACTTCGCCGGATTCCACGCGGAATTCCTTCGGCAAGCGAATGGCCTGGCTTCGGCCATTCTTGAACACCTTGGCTGTACGCACGGCGGACACCTCCTCGGAAATGGTATCTACCAAAGGATAGATGCCAAAACGCATCGCGTCAAGGGGGCAAAAGCTGAAGAGGAGAAAAACTGGCTGCATTGCCGTTTCAACTTCCGCGGGCAGTATGCGAAAAAGGACTCCCGTCGTCTTCCGTTCGTCCCGCATCCGCAAGCCTCTTCACTTCGAAGTTCCCAGCAGGCGGTCGAGAGGCATAGTCAACGCATGGGCCTCTGTAGTCGCACAATCTGAGGACGAATTTGGTGATCAGCATCCTTAGCCGATCGAAGTACTCAACACTTCGGTCAAGGTTCTCAATCGTCACAGCGCCTTCCCTCCGGCCGTGAAGTGCAGAGTTGCGTTGTACAATCGCATCGTTGTCTTCGTCCGAAAGTGGAATTAGAAGGTCCTCAAACGGCTTTCGTAGACGGGCTGAATTTGGAATCCCCGTCAGGTTGTTGATCCTTGCCGTGAGAACGTCGCAGAATTCGCGTTTTTCGGCTTCACGTAGATCTCGGCAAGGATCGGACGTGATGAACTCGTTTAGCTGGTTGATCAGACGCACGCGAAGGGTCTTCAGCAGCGGCTTATTCTTCCATACCGACGAGTCCCTTTGTGGCGGCCCGCTCAGAACTTCGGCTTTGCACGCTTCCCACAGGCTCGCGGTGCGTTCTAAGGCAACTGACGCCAGTGCCAGGCGGTTGTCAAGAACGCCGTCAAGTGCGGTCCAGAGCGGATGCAGGGCGAGTGCGAAATCGAACACCTCGTTCCGGGCAACGAACCGCTGAAACAAACTCGGTAGGTGGGAAAGGACTTCTTCTCCGTACTCAAAGACATCGATCCCACCCATGAAAGGCAAAGGCTGGCGATCACTCTCCCTACGGTCCTTCCGCTTCGACTTCGCCCAGCCAAAGTAGGTTCTCCGTATCTCATGCGCTGTTACCTTTCGGTCGAACCAATGGAATGCCACTTTTCCACCGTTCAAAAAAGACGCAAAGTTCTGCTCCGCGAATGCAGGCACTTCGCAATCGGCGTCAGTAGGAGCTATATCGTCCGTCGCTGCAAGCCAGTCAGGGGTTGTCAGCTCGGTCCCGGATTAGCGACCGACGCCCCGATTCGCTCGATGGCGAGCGAAGTACGGCGTACCGGTGATTCCGTGGATTCCGTTGAAAGTCAGGATGAACGTGATACCCGACTCTGCACTCCATTTCAGTACGCCCGCCGTATTGGGAAATCGCTGACATCCTGGACAACAGACGTTGTGCAGCGTGAATTCATGACTGCCGTCCTCGTGTTGATCCAGCATCGACTTCTCCCGCGGTTACTGGTGGAAGATGGATCAGAGCAATTGTTCTCAGCCGCTGAACGATGCTGGAACACGCGATCCGTTCTGAAGATCGTCCCCATCTCCCTATCTTATCGCTGCGAACGCGGCATCGCATTGTTCGAGAACCAAAGTGCCTCTTCTCTGTTCACGCATTCCGCCGAGGCGAACGCCCGGACTATCCGCAGAGAGCACCTCCCTGCGTACCCTGTGGGCGGAATCAGAGAAGAGGCACCGGTACTTCCGTTGGATCGCGTTGTTTGTTGTCTCAGGTACGCTCTTTCCGGATGAACCCCATATTATTCGTTCCACACCACCCCGCGGGGGCCCTCTTGCACGCAGCCGATGGGCCAACTCTCCACGCCGCACTGGGCCAACTGGTGGCGGATGCTCTCGGCATAGAAGGGACTGACCACCAGCACCATCCCGATTCCCATATTGAACACGCGGTCCATTTCGGCCTCGTCGATCTCGCCGAGCCGCTGGAGCCACGAAAACACCGGCGGCACGGGCCAACTGCCGCGCTGGATGACGACTTGCCGTTCGTCGGGCACGATCCGTTCGAGGTTCTCCACGAGGCCGCCGCCGGTAATGTGGGCGATTCCGTGTACGACGCTCTTGACGGTGTAATGGCCTAGTACGCGACGCACGGGCCGGACGTAGATTCGCGTGGGCTTCAGCAGGGCCTCGCCCGCGGTGCAGCCCAGTTCCTCGACATGGTCGCCGACCTTCAGGCCGGCGATTTCGAACGCCACGCGACGAGCCAGGCTGTAGCCGTTCGAGTGGAGGCCCGTCGAGGCTAGACCCAACACCGAGTCGCCCGGCGCGATCGTCTTGCCGTCGATCACTTCGCGGCGTTCGACCACGCCGACGCAGAATCCGGCCAGGTCGTAATCGCCGGGGGCGTACAGATCGGGAAGGATGGCCGTCTCGCCCCCCAGCAGGGCGCAGCCGCAGTCCAGGCAACCGTCGGTGATGCCGCGGACCAACTGTTCCAGCAGGGGCGGATCGTCCTT
>CAZFKF010000929.1:0-3048 GCA_964518805.1 uncultured Planctomycetaceae bacterium
AAACGCTCCCAAGCGTACTTTTCTTGGAGACCCCGGCTCTTTCATGGTATCTCGAAGAACCGCCCGGCGCGACCAACCTTCGGTCGGTGCCCGCTGTGGCTGATGACTCCTACCTTGCGTTGAGCGACCTGATCGGCGATCTCACTTGGTCCCCCAAACCCTGTGAGATCAAGGTCTTCTCGAACGATACCGAGGTGCTCAAGAGGAAAGCTGCGGAGATCGCCGCGACCATCGAGAAAACGCCTGGCGTGGTCGATGTGGAGCCGGGCTTGGTGGTCGCAGGGCCGTCGATGCGGTTCGCCGTCCGTTCCGAAGCGGCTGCTCGCGTGGGTCTGACGGCCGCCGACATCGGCAGCACCCTGCAAACGACCTCTTGGGCAACGCCTCGTCGTACCTGCTCCAGGGCGACCGCACCGTGGGCGTGCGGGTGCTCTCGGCGTCCGAAACGCGAGACCGGGAACTACGCATCCGCGAGACGCTGCAACTCCCGGTCGGGGCAACTCTGGAGTTCGGCGGGCTCTACCAACAACAGCAGGAATCGTTCAAGAATCTCGCGTTTGTGCTCTTGATGGCCACCTTCCTGGTGTTTGCTGTGCTGCTGGTCGAATTCCGCTCGGTCATCCAACCTTTGGCGATCGTCTCGGGCGTGGTGCTGGCCCTCTTCGGCGTCGTCGCAGCGCCGGGGCTCACCGGAACATCGCTCAACATCGTGTCGTTCCTGGGGGCCATCATCGGCGTCGGCGCGGGTGCCGACATGCTCCGTCCACTAGCGATAGCGGCGGCGAGAAAGCAGGCCCCTTGCCAGGTCGGTGCGTATCACAGAGGGCGATACACTCTGCCGGAAGCGAGTTGCCGGTCTCTCGCGGCAGGCTCAGTAGTGGTCGATGATCGTCCGCGGGGCCAGGTGCGCGCGACGCTCCTGTCGGCTCGGATAGCAGAGCTTCATTCCGCTGGGCTGTATGCCGCTGCTTGCGGGGCCGCGATTGGTCCTCCTCCAGCCAAGCGTCGATGATCGTCCGGTACTGCTCGATCATCGGCCGCACGCGCGGCTGGCTCAGCCGATGGCCCGGGGGAACCGGGTTGGCGATCGCCTTGGCCACCGTCTTTCGGGAATGCCCCAATTCCTTGGCGATTGCCCGGGCCGTCTGCCCATCGACGAAGAACTTCCTCCGAATCACCTCGTAATCCGCCACCGTCAACATCCTCCCACCCACCCTTCGCTTTGGAATAATCGTTCCAAAGTGCAAGGATAGGTCGCGTTACGGTGGCCCCCTTTTTCGTGCGCACCACCGGCTCGCTCTGGCTCCCTTTCTGCTGCTCACCGCCGCTGCGCCGCAACCGGTTCTTGCGGAGCGCGTGCTCGCTCCGCCGGACTTCCTGATTCCCCCGCCGCCCTTGAAGCCCGTCGAGCCGCCGGAACCGGTTGCCCCCCGGCAGAACTCCCTGACGAGATGATTCCACCCACCGTGGAGGCGACTCCCCAGGAACCTGCTTCGCCGGTCTCGTAGGCGGCAGGGGGCGATGTGCCCGGTACGCTTCTCGCGGTCTGCTTGCGGACCGGCGGTGCATTCTTTGTCAAGCCCGGGGGGCTGCGATCCCGGGGCTTCGTGGCGCTACTTTACCAGCCCATGGAACCCAACGAGCGCGAGGAGCGAGAACGCGCGCTTGTACGCGATCACCATTCCACCGAGATCGCCGCCGTCGTCAGCCCGGCGCCCACGGCGCAGAGGACGAGCTTGTCGCCGGGAGTCAGGTTGGGCTCGGCCGCGCAGATCGCCAGAGGAATACTCGCGCTGGACGTGTTGCCAACGTGCTCGATGTTCATAAAGAACCGGTCGAAGGGCACGCCGCATCGCTTCGCGGCGGCCTTGAGGATTCGGCCGTTGGCCTGATGCGGGATGATCCAGCGGGCGTCTTCGGGTGTCCAGCCGCTCTTGACGATCGCCTCGCGGATGAGCGCGGCGAAGTTGTCGGTGGCCGCGCGGAACAGGGCGTGGCCGTCCATGCGGATCCACGGATCGACCCGGTCGTCGCCGTTGAGAATGCAGTATCCGGGAGACTCGCGGCGGGCCATTTGGAGCCCTTGCGGATCGGCCCCGAGGATGATTTGCCGGATGCGGTGGCCCGAGGCGGCCGAGGAGATGATTGCCGCTCCCGCCCCGTCGCCGAAGAGGAAATAGGCGTTGTGGTCCGAGGGGTCCAGCAGGCGCGACTGCATCTCGACGCCCACGGTGAGCACGTTGCGGGCCAGGCCGCTTTGGATCATTCCCTGGGCCATCGACACGGCGTACAGCCAACCCGAGCAGGCGGCGTTCAGGTCGAACGCGGGGATCGATCGCAGGCAGAGCCGATCTTGCAGGATGCACGCGGTCGAGGGCATGGCGACGTCGGGCGTGGTGGTGGCCACGATGATGCCGTCGATCTCCTTGGTGGCGATGCCCGACTTGCGGATCGCCTCCAGGGCGGCCTTGAAGGCCATGTTCGAGGGCTTTTCGTCGCCGTCGGCCCAGTGGCGTTGGCGGATTCCCGTCACCTGGTACACGTACTGATCGGAAATCTCGGGGAAGCCTGCAACCAGGTCGGCGTTGGCGACCACGCGCGGCGGCAGATACCCGCCCACTCCCAAGATTACAATCCCTTCCGACGAAGGGCCGGGGGCATCGAAGGCGGCGGTGGGCGCAGGCGGCGGTTCGGGGCGGCTTGCCGCGGGGGGAATCCAATCTCGCATCGCCGGGTCGGACGTCTCGATCTCCATCACCGGTTAGGTCAAGGGAACCGTCTCGCCCTCCAGGTGCAGGATTCGAATCACCAGGCCGTCGCAGGGAGCCTCGAAATCGAACACCGACTTGGCGCTATCGACCTGGGCCAGCACGTCGCCCTTGCCAAAACGGCCTCCTTCGGCAACGCTCCACTCGATGATCGTGGCCTCGGTCTCAGCAGCGCCCTGGGCGGGCAGGTACA
Source organism: uncultured Planctomycetaceae bacterium (assembly GCA_964518805.1). GTDB lineage: Bacteria > Planctomycetota > Planctomycetia > Pirellulales > Thermoguttaceae > CALFBP01. The sequence continues at coordinate 2,962 of CAZFKF010000929.1, forward strand.
GAGGGATCTTGAAGTACGTCTTTTCCATTAACTCTCACCAAGCATCTGCTCGACCGCCGCCGAAATGCGGCTCGCGTTCGGACGGTA
>CAZFKF010000930.1:0-3042 GCA_964518805.1 uncultured Planctomycetaceae bacterium
TGGAATGCTCCTGACGCAGCGGCGTGTCGAACGAGGCGCCGTGGTCGCCTGCGCAGGCTTTGCCCTGATGCTGGCCACGAAAGTCATCGGCATTGTCTATGCCGGCGCGGGCCTCGTCGTCTTGGTCCTCGTGGTTTGGCGCCAGGCCCGCCTCGGCCGCCGGGAAATCCGCTGGCGGGCCATGGTTCTATGGATGCTGGCCTTGCTTCTGGCGGGTAGCGCCTCGTATGGGCGCAACTGGTGGCTGTACGGCAATCCGCTCTATCCGGCGGCCATTCGCGTGGGCGGAGTCGAGGTCTTCCCGGGGCTGTACGACACCCAGGCGATGGCCCGGCACGCCTGGTCGCTGTCGATGCTGCAACGGATGCTGCTGGACGGCGACGACCTTTACGCACTGCAAGAGCCGGTGAGTTCGATCTTGTGGATGGGGATGCTCGTTTCGGCCCTTTTCCTGTTCCTGCGGCGGGACACGCGCACCGCTGCGGTTCGCGCTGCGGTATGCCTGGCGCTTCCCGCGCTGGCGTTGCTTCTCTATTTCCTGGTGACGCCGTTTTGGCGAGAACATCGCCTGCTTCTCCCCATCCATGTCATCCTCTGGGTGGTCTTCGCTCATGCTCTTGCGTCGATCTCCGTGACGGATCGGCATCGGATCGGGCTTGTGGTCGAGGCCGTCGGCCTGTTGGGGGTTGCGGCCGTGGCATGGATTCTCTGGTTTGGCCCGGCCTGGCCCCCACCGGTCCTGGCGATTCTCGCGTCGTGCCTCGTCTTCTGGAAGAAACGGCGGCGAAGGGGTGTGGCGTCAGTCTCGCCGGGCGACGAGTGGAACGGCCCGCATCGAGCGCCTTGGCTCACCCCAGGTCGGGCCTGGCTGCTGGGCCTGGCGACTGTCGCAATCCTGGTGGCTGCGTCGGGACCGCTTTGGTACCCGCGTTATCGGGCGGAACGCAACGGTCTCCGACCCGGCGCCTACGAGATGCTCTATGCAGCCCAAGGACGCGCCTGGAACCTGGTCGAACGGTTGACCGGCCGCCAAGGCGGCAAGACGATTGCCTACGCCGGCACTCCCATCGTATTGCCGCTGTTCGGTTCCCGGCTGCAGAATCAGGTCTGCTATGTTCCTGTGAGCCCCGAGGACAAGCCGCGGCCCATCGAGAATCCCACGCCGGATGCGATCTCCACCCTCCTGGCGCTGGCCAGGCGCAAGACCACGGACGAGGCGTACTGGCTCGAAGGGCTGCGGCGCAGCGGTGTCGACTATCTGTATCTCTGCGGCGCACAGGGCCGGGAACGAATCGAACCGGAACTGAGGATGGTCGGTCATCATCGCGACCGTTTTGAGCTGCTCTTCCACGAAGAAGCCGTGTTCCTTTTTGCCGTCCGGCATGGGGAGAAAGCGAAGCGGAAGTGACCTGCGCCGCGACACGCCTCGGAGCGTCCGTCAACGGTGCAACTCGATCCAATCGCTGCGAGAGCCGCGAGTTTCGCTTGGATGCTCGTCCTCGATTGACTCAGCCCCCTGGGGCCAGTAGGCTGACTTCCCGCTGGCATCCCGCGCTTCTGGAGCAGTCCTGGAGACCTGAACATGTGCCGTACCCCCTGCCTGTGGACGCTGCCGTGCCTGGCGGCAACATCGCTTGCAATGACTGCCGTGACAAGCGGAGCCGAGAAGCCTTGGGACATGCTCACGGCCAAGCCGGAGGTGGTCCGCGCGTGGCAAGATATGCGGTTCGGAATGTTCCTCTGCTGGGGACCGGTCGCGCTGACCGGCGAGGAGATCGGCTGGTCGCGCGGGGCGCCGCGCGGGCACGGCTGGCTCCGCGTCGAAGGCCAAGGCAACACGCCGGTCGATGTGTACGACAACCTGTATAAAAAATGGAAGCCCGACCGCTTCGACGCCCGCCAGTGGGTCCAGGTGGCCAAGGACGCTGGCCAGCAGTACCTCATCTTCCTCGTCAAGCACCACGACGGGTTCTGCCTGTACGACTCGAAGCTCACCGACTACAAGAGCACCGGAAGCCAGTCGGCCTGGAAACACGACGTGATGGCCGACGTGGCCCGGGCGTGCCATGAAGCGGGCCTGAGACTCATCCTCTACTACTCCCAGCCCGACTGGCATCATCCGGACTACGGCACCGAGAACCACGCGCGGTACATTGCCTATCTCCACGGCCAGATTCGCGAACTGTTGACCAACTACGGGCGCATCGACGGTCTCTGGTTCGACCTGGGCGGGAAGCCCAGCGACTGGGACTCGGAAAAACTCTTCCGGATGATGCGCACGCTCCAACCGTGGCTCATCGTCAACAATCGTTGCGGGCTGCCCGGCGACTTCGACACGCCCGAACAGCGACTCGGCTCGTTCGAACTGAAACGCCCCTGGGAAACCTGCATGACCTTGAACACGCAATGGTCGTGGAGGCCCAACGACGAGGTCAAATCGCTCAAGCAGTGCATCGACGTGCTCGTGACCTGCGCCGGGCGCAACGGCAACCTGGCGCTCAACACCGGCCCCATGCCCGACGGACGGATCGAGCCGCGCCAGGCCGCCCGCTTCCGCGAGATCGGCGATTGGCTCAAGCGGCACGGCCGCAGCATCTTCGCCACGCGGGGCGGGCCGTTCTGGGGCCTCGACTTCGCCTCGACCCGCAAGGACAACACGATCTTCGTCCACGTACTGAAGTGGCACGGCGACCGGGTGCTCCTGCCGCCGATGGGCAAGAAGATCGTGGCGTCCTCGCTGCTCGGCGGCGGCACGGCAACGGTGCGTCAGACGGGCGATCAGATCGAGATCCGTGTGCCGCGCGAGCACCGCCGGGAACTGGACACGATCGTCGAGTTGACGCTTGACGGCCCGGCCGGCGAAATTCAGCCTGCCCAGATCCTCTCCGACTCGCTTACCTTCAACAAGAAGGTCGCCGTCTCCAGCGTCTATCCGGACCCGGTGGGCCAACAGTACCTGCCGGCGTTTGCCGTCGACGGCGATCCGACATCAACAACAATCCCGATATCATTGTGAATGTGGTTGATGCCTCCAACCTCGAA
>CAZFKF010000931.1:0-3042 GCA_964518805.1 uncultured Planctomycetaceae bacterium
GCCCAGGAACCATTTGTCGACCAATTTCTCAAGATGGTCGGCCGTCGCACCCGCAGCAAGATTGCCCAGCGGCGCCCCTTGGTAGTTCCGGTTGGCGGGGTTGGCGAGGACGACCTTGCTCGATAGGTTCTGGACGTAGGCGACGTTCTCGAAGAGCTGCGTATGCTGGACGATGGCCTTCAGGCCGGCGTATTCGGTGTTGCTGACCGTCCCGTCGCCCGCGACTTGATTGAAAATATCGAGCATGGCGCCGCGGCTCAATTGGCCCTGCTCCACATAGTCTTCCTTGGCCAGTTCGCGGAGGGCGGCGTCGGCCACGTGGGTGTCGAACCAGTCGGGCAGCTTCCCGTTGAGCTTGGCCCTGCCGTCGGGATCGACGACGAGCGTGTTGCCGGTTCCCGACACGTAGACCGTCTGCTGGGCCCACGTGATCGTGTCGCTGCCGGCGCCCGAATGGACTGCCACGGTGCGGTTCAAGGGCTGCTGACCCCGGATGGAGCCCGTGTCGAGCCGAACCAGGTCGTCGCCGTCGCCGCAGTTGACCTTGATCGATCGGACGTTTCGCCCGGCGAACGTATCAGCGACGCCGTCGATGCGGTACTCGCCTGCTTTGCGCCAGACGTGGATCGTCTCCGACGCGTCCGATCCGTCGATCGTGAGCAAGCCGTTCTCCAGGACGGCCGAGATGCCCACGGCGAGCATCTGGCGCGTTTCCAAGGTCTCGAAGCGCAAGGGCTTTGTACGGATCGACGCGTGGTTTCGCATGGGCCGGCCCTTCATCGCGGGAGGTACTTGCGTGAGGCTGAAGAACCGTAGGATGCGCGGAATTCGCTGTCAAACCGGGCGCAGACGTGACTCATGCGCGACACGTCGCTCCGTCCTCCCCCGTAAGAATGAGCCGAACCGCTTGAATCGTCATTCGCGGCATTTTTGACAGGGCCGGTTTGGTGAAAGTGGTATCAAGCCGTCGCTCATCGCACGGCGGGGGGCCGCCCCCGATCTGTTCGTGTTGACGGCTTTCGGCCAAGATTCTACGATGAATGTGTCGATCGTAACGGAAGGAGGGGTTGCTTTTGCGCGGATTGATGGCACATGTAACCGCGGTCGCGCTGGCTGCCCATGCGGTGCTGGGCTGTTGCTGGCATCACGCGCATGCCTGTGGGGAAAGCCATGCCCCTCTCCTTGCGGCCAGCCTTTGCCATCCATCGGTCTCGCAACACGACCACGGGCCAGGTCCTTCGAATCACGGGCCCGGACACGATGGCTGCAAGGCAGGTCGCTGCTGCTTCTACGCCATGGCGAAGGGGCTGCTCGTTCCATCTCCTGGGGCCGCAGGCCCGTTGCCGATCGTACCGAGCCCCGATGTCCGCAATGCTACGGCGGATGTTCGTCCAGGGCGCGGCTTCCAAGACGTCGCGCCCCAGCCATTGCCGGTCCGCCTGCACCTGTTTCATCAGGTTCTCTTGATCTAATCGAATCGCCCTGGCGCATGTCTGCGTCTGATCGCGCGCGCTGTGCGTTGGCCGGGTTTCCAACGCACCCGAGACGGTTCGGGCAATCCGTGCGCCCGTGATTTAGCCGTCGATGCGATCGCGCAGATTCCGTGATCTCCACGGTTCCCTTGGCGAATGGAATGAATCAGGCATGACTAAGAGAGATCGACTTCGCTGGCTTGGGCGATCGGGCAACAGGGCGCGATGGCTTGTGGCAGTCGTTGCGGCGATTGCCGTGGGAGGCGTGTGGATCGGCGCCTCCTGGATCTTCCATCGCGGCATCACCGCGGGGACGGGCGGGGAGGCGGCGGCAGCCGACGCGCACGAAGCCGACGGCGACCGCGCCACGGGCGGGCCCGGCGCATACGCGCACGAAAGCAGCGAACACGGCGCGGAGGACTCCGACCACGACGAAGCCGACGAACATGGCCACCGCGAGGCCAGCGCTTCGTCCAAGCAGCCCGACCACAAGCATTGCGACGCCGATGCATTGAAACTGAGCGACGCGGCCCGGGATACGGTGGGGGTGCGTCTCGCAAAGGTCGAACTTCGTCCCTTCGAGCGGACCTTGACCGTGCCGGCGACGATCGTCGAACGCCCCGGCCGCTCGAAGATCCAGGTTGCGGCGCCGCTAACTGGCGTCGTGACGCGGATTGGGCCGCTGGCCGGCGAGACCGTGACCGTTGGCCAGGCGCTGGTAGACCTGCGTCTGACGCACGAAGAGGTGGTCGAGGCCCAAGCCGATTTCCTCCGCACGGCCGAGGAACTGGACGTAGTGCGTCGGGAACTCGCCCGGCTGGAGTCGGTCTCCGCAGACGGCGCTATCCCTGGCAAGGTGGTCCTGGATCGTCGCTACGAGCAGCAGAAGCTGGAGGGGGTGTTTCGGGACCAACGCCAGCGACTGCTTCTGCATGGGTTGTCGGATGGCCAGATCGACGAGATCGCCGCCAAGCGGACCCTGCTGGGCAACTTCACCGTGAACGTCCCCGCTCCGAAGGACGAACTGGACAAGCCCGGCCAGGTTCGCCTGCTGCAGGTCGAAGATCTCAAGGTCGACAAGGGGCAGCACGTCAAGGCCGGCGACCCGTTGTGCGTCTTGGCCGACCATGCCACGCTCTACGTCCAAGGCAAGGCGTTCGAGCAGGACGCCGCCGCGCTGGACAAGGCCGCCAACCACGATTGGCGGGCCACGGCGGTGATCGAGGCCGGCGCCCAGGAACGCCAGACCGTGCCGGGACTGGCGATCATCTACGTCGGCAACCGGATCGAGCCCGAGTCGCGGGCCCTGCCGTTCTACGTGGAGTTGCCGAACAAGGTGGTGCGCAATCGGCAGACTGCCGACGGGAGGCGTTTCTCGGGCTGGCAGTTCAAGCCCGGCCAACGCGTGCAACTGCTCGTTCCCGTGGAGCGTTGGGCCGACCGGATCGTCCTGCCGCTAAGCGCCCTGGTTCAGGACGGCGCCGAATCGTACGTCTTCGAGCAGAACGACGGCCATTTCGACCGCCGCAGCGTGCACGTCGAGTATCGCGATCAATACTCCGCGGTGATT
>CAZFKF010000932.1:0-3036 GCA_964518805.1 uncultured Planctomycetaceae bacterium
GACCTCTTGTGTGTTGTAGAGTTCGCCGTTGTAGGTGATCCAGTACCGGCAGTCGGAATTGGACATCGGCTGGTGGCCGTACGGCGTCAGATCGATGATCGCCAGCCTGCGGTGCCCCAACCCGACCGAGAACGTCCCCTTGGAGAGTTCCTCGCGGCAATAGGGCCCGCCGAACGGCGGCAGGTGCTCGTTGACATGGCGAAACCTCTCCTCGGCAAAGCTGCACCAGTAGCCCCCTTCGCCGCGGCGTCCCTCGCCGACACGGAAGAAGGAGTAGCCCGCGTCGTCCGGACCGCGGTGCGCAAGAGCGTCGCACATCCGCTTGATCCACTCGGGCTCAATCGGGCGGCCATCCAGGCTGACAACACCGGCGATTCCGCACATGCGTAGGAGTTAGAGATTAGGGATTAGAGATTAGGGATTAGGAGTTGGGGTCAGAGATTGAGGACAAAGCCAGGACTGCGGGACGATAGGGAGCAGCAATTTGTGGACAGAGCGTCGAGCGTCTCTAATCCCCAATCCCTAATCTCCAGCAGCTTTTCACGCCGCCTTCACTCCTCCTATGTCCGAGCGTTTCCGGTTCAACGCCGCGGTGTTCTCGCGTCGCCAGGCGATGAGCGATTTCATGCCTTCTTCCAGGTCTACGGTCCAGCGGTAACCCAGATCCTGTTCGGCCCGCTTGGCGCAGCCGATGCGATTGGTGACAAACGTCAGCCCCGCCGGCTCGTAGGCAATGGGCAGCTTGCTCTCGGTCAGGCGGAGCAGCATTTCGGTCAGCTCCTTGATCGTGGTGCCGATTCCCCGGCCCACGTTGTAGCACTGGCCGCCGGCCTCGGCCTGCATGGCCAGGACATTGGCCCGGGCCACGTCAACGACATGCACGAAATCGTACTGTTGGCTTCCGTCGCCGTAGACCACGGGCGATTGGCCCCGCTCGATTCGGTCGAGGATCTTGTGCATCACGGCGATGTAGGCGCCTTTGTAGTCTTGGCGGGGTCCGTAGACGTTCATGTACCGCAGCCCCACCCAGTCGAGCCCGTAGCGTTTCCCCAGGCTCTTGAAGAAATGCTCGCCGGCGATCTTCGAGGCGCCGTAGAACGTGTAATTGTTGTAGGGGTGGTCCTCGGTCATGGGAATCTCGACCGCGTCGCCGTAGACCGAGGCCGACGACGAGTACACTACCCGCTTCACCTTCGCGCGGATCGCCGCCATGATCACGTTGAACGTGCCGCGCACATTCACCTCGAAGGCCGTCTCGGGGTACTCGTGGCACTGGAGAATCCACAACGCGGCCAGATGGAACACCCCGTCGATCCCCTCCATGGCCTTGTCGAGGATATCGCGCTGGAGGATATCACCCCCATGGGGGAAGACCGATACCCGCGGGTCTCGGAAGGCATCCTGGAGATTGTCGAGGCTTCCTCGGGCGAAGTTGTCGTAGACAACGACCTCTTTGACCCGGGTCTTGAGCAGCTCATCGACCACGTGGCTGCCGATCAGCCCGGCGCCACCGACCACAAGAATTCGCGCTCCGTCGAGATCCACGGCGTGTATGCCCTCCCTGGCTAAGACGGTTCCCACAGGCAACTTAGGCAAAGTGTTTCGAGATTGCCGCCCGTAGGAAAATGATCCTATCCCACGCTATGCGTCTAAGTCAATATCGTTTCAATGGTTGCGAAGACAGCCTCAAGATGCGTCTCCGCTTGGGGAGTCAGGCGATTCGTAACACTTCAGCCATCGGAAGTTGTTCAAGAATGCGAAGGGAAAAGGGAAAACCGCGGGAAGAAGGGACGCGGCATAAGCTGCCATTCGCGCCGGTCGATGCGATCAGAGCCTCCCGACCATCGCGGCAATGTCTTCAAACCGCCGCTCGACCAGCAGACGCGCATAGCTGGCGAACTCGCCCTTGGGCACGTTGCGCCAGCCGGCCCAAAGCTGTTTCTGCTGGACGGCGAGCGTCATTTGCCGGTTGACCAGGGCGGCCTCGGCGTCCGCGAAACGCCCCACGGTGGCGGCATCCCAAGTAGGCATTTGCCGGGCGAGATCGGCCAGCCGGCCGACGATCGTCTCGGTCAGTTTCTGGCCGTCGGCACGGGTGGCGAAGCGCTTTGGGTCGCGCCCGCCCACGCCGCGGTGCGGCTCGTCGCCCAACTGCGTAAGATCGACGCTCGGCGGGTCGAGGTACATCATCAGCGACGTCTCACCCCAGGCGGCGTGGTCGCCCACGTAGCCCGCGTCCAGGGCCAGGAAGTACTCCGGCGTGCCGAGCACCGGAACGCCGAGCACCCTGGTCATGCGTACCGCCAGGTCGCGAACCACGATCTGCTGTGCAGCGCCGTAGTGTCCGGTGAGCACGATCACCGCGCGAAACCCCTGGCGCACCGCTTCCCGGCACAACTTTTCGACCCAAGGACGAAGCATGACCGAGAACACGTCGTTTTCGGGCTCCATGACGAAGGTGTGCGGCTGGTCGAGCCCGCCCACCCCACCGTACAACGGCGGCGCCACCAATCCGCCCGACCGCTGGGCCGCACGCACGCAGAGCATGTGGGCCTTGAGGGCATCGACGCCGACAATGTTATGCAACCCGTGCCATTCGATGGTCCCCAGCGGCTGAAACAGAGTCGGGCAGTCCCGCATGGCCTCGTCGATCTGCTTGGGACGGAGGTGTTCGAGCCGGACTTCTCTGGCGTCGGTACGCGTCTGGCCTTCGCCACCTTGAACTGTGCGATCTGCGCCAAGCAATGTCCCGGCCCCGACACCCGAAAGGAACTTCCTGCGATCCATGGCATCCCCCGCGCAAAAGAGCGATTGGAAACAGGCCCGCTTGCCGGAGCGTATCCTGCGAAGCGCGCAGCCGTCAAGCCCCTGTTACCGCACGACGAGCGGGCTGCGCGCGAGACGGCCGGCGTGTGGACGCGCTAATAGTCTGTCCAAATTGAGTTTACGGGTGCCACGGTTGGCTTGTCCAACCATGCTTCCAGCACTGCTGGGCAAGCCCAATCCTGTTCGGCACAAGAGTTGATTGTGAGGGGT
>CAZFKF010000933.1:0-3036 GCA_964518805.1 uncultured Planctomycetaceae bacterium
GGTGTTCGAGACGGAAGACCAGGGCGAGGAATTCTTCGACCTTTGGCGCGGCGAGCGGTTGGAATCTCAACGAATCGGCGGCAAGGTTCGGGTCTCCCTGCCCGTGGCATCGTACGCCGCGGTCGCCGCAGTCAAGGAATCCCAGCCCCTTCGTGCGTTCCTGGACGGCCAGCGACGCGAGGCGATCCGGCCGGTGCCGAGGCCGGAAGAGGACCCGCACGTCGTCGCACGGCCGGTCGTCGATGCCATGTCTGCACCGTCGTGTCCCGCGATCGGTTCTGCCACGGCTGCGGGGATGCTCGCAACGCAACCGGTCAGCACGGCATTTGCCGTGCGGCATATGCGTCGCGAGTGCGGCTGCTACCCCGATCCCGGCGTGCCGCCCGGTGAGTGGGAACGGTTCCTCAGCGGCACGCCCCACGACGGCATGATCGAGCATCGCGTGGCAGCCAAGCTGGGATCGTACTGGATCGATCCGCAGCCGGTTTCCAACGCCCAGTTCGAGTCGTTCCTCAAGGCAACGCGTTACATGCCCCGTTCTGCGGATCGATTCCTTCACCACTGGGGTGGCCAGACGTGTCCGGCTGCGCTTCGCGACAAGCCGGTGGTCTACGTCGACCTGGAGGATGCGCGGGCCTTTGCATCCTGGGCCGGCAAGCGTCTGCCGACCGAATGGGAGTGGCAACACGCCGCCGAAGTCCATGGGAAGGCATTCGGCCACGCCCAGGTGTCTGAATGGACCGAAAGCCAGCGCGACGACGGCCACACGCGGTTCGTCATGCTCCGCGGTGGCTCGGAGTATCAGGCGAAGGGCTCGATCTGGTACTTTCCTGGCGGCCCGCAGCCGATACAATCCCACGCCAAGTTCCTGCTTCTGGACTCAGGGCTCGACCGTTCGTCGACGATCGGCTTTCGCTGCGCGGCGCCGGGGCAACAAAGAGATTGACACTCAACGTTTCGCCGGCCATCCCTGGGTAAGAGCGGATGGTTCGAAGCGAAACGCTACAGAAAGGACCGTCCGAATGACTTCGCGCGTGGACCTTGTTCGCCAGGCCATCCGTTTCGAGAACCCCGAGCGGATTCCGCTCTGGTACGTGAATTGCGACCAGACGGACGGCGATGCGATCGTGTACCACTTGTCGCTAGAGAAGGAAGGCGAGTCCAACCGCGGCGTCAGCGAGTGGGGATATCACCTGGAGAAGCTCGGCGACGGCACGATGGGCCACCCCACGAAGCCTTCGCTGCCCGACTGGGAAACGGCCGAGGCCCTCCGCCCGCCGGCCCTGCGCGAAGGAGACCGCATGGCCGGCGCCCCGGCGTTCTTCGAACTCTGTGAAGACCGCTACCGGCTGGCGAGCCTCGACCTGTCGGGCTTCACGGTCTACACGTTGACGCGCGGCTTCGAGAACAGCATGACCGACTTCCTCGTGGAGCCGGAGCGGTCGGCGCGATTGTTGGACATGATCTTCGACTGGGAATGCGAGGTCATGGACATGGTGGCGCGGCGCGGGTTCCACGGTATCCATTTTGCCGACGACTGGGGCACCCAAACCGGCCTAATGATCGCCCCCGCCTTGTGGCGCAGACTGTTCAAGCCGCGGTACCAGAAGCAGTTTGCGCACGCCCGGCAATTGGGCCTGGATACGTGGTTCCATTGCTGTGGGAACCTGACGGAGATCGCGGAGGACTTCCACGAGATCGGGGTCGATGTGCTCAACATCGCCCAACCCAACGTCGTGGAGGTGGCCAAGGTGTCGGCGCGGCTGCGGGGAAAACAGTGCTTCCTGATCCCCATCAGTTATCAGACGGTTTCGATCTCGGGCACCACCGAAGACATCTATGCCGAGGCCCGACGGCTGTACGACTTGCTGGGGACAGACGGGGGCGGGTTCATCGGCTATGTGGAGGAGTACGGCTGTATGGGCATGTCGGGGGAGAACTACCGGGCTTGCGCCGAAGCCTTCCGCCGCTTGCGCCGCTCGACGTAGATGGGATTTCAACCCATCCTGCAAATCCCCGCTTCCCTCTTTTCCGCCACCCGTTTCTCCCCCATAATGAAGTCTCTCGAAACGGGAAGCAGCCATGAATTCCAAACAGCGCGTTCACGCGGCCCTGCGGCGACAACCGGTCGATCGGGTCCCGGTGTTCGTGGTCTTCCATCCCGAGACTCTGGCCGTCATGGCCAAGGTGCTCGAAGTGCCCCGCCATTGCGTCGAGACGGTGCTGGGCAACGACGTGTGCATGACGTGGGTAAACAACGATTACTTCAAGCTCGGCATGACCCACGACCGCGACGGAGAAGGGCACGCCGATTGTTGGGGAATGCGTTGGGTCAAGCAAGGCCCTTGCCATCAGATCGCCGAACGGCCGCTTGCCGCGGCCATGCCCGAGCAGGTGAGCAAGTACTGCTTCCCGCTGCAATACGTCGAAGAGTTGCTGTCGCGGATGCGCCCTTTGGTGGTCGGCGCGTACGAGCACTTCGTGGGGTGCGATGTGTCGCCGTGCGTGTTTGAGATGTACGGCCGGCTCCGCGGTCTCGATCGGGCGCTGGCCGATCTCCAGACGGAACCGGCGTTGATCGAGGAGATGCTCGACCGTTGCGCCGCCTTTGCCGCGCTCTTGGCCGAGTTAGCCTGCCGGCGTTTTCCGCTCGACTTGCTGTGGACGGGCGACGACGTGGCCGGCTCGGATTCGCTGCTGATGAGCCCGGAGACTTGGCGCCGCGTGATCAAACCCCATCTGCAACTCGTGCTCGACGTGGGCAAGCGGCATCGCCTTTGGGTGGTGCACCACGGATGCGAGGCCATGCGTCCGATCATTCCCGACTTGATGGAAATGGGCGTCGATGTGCTCCATCTGCCCCACACCACGTCGCCCGGCATGGATCCGCTGGAACTCAAGCGCGAATTCGGCGACAGGCTGAGCTTTTTGGGCGGGCTCGACACGCACAACGTGCTGGCCGCCGGCACCGCCGACGACGTGCGCCGCGCCACGCGGCGACTGCTCGACGGCATGGCCGCAGACCAGGGCGGCTAC
>CAZFKF010000934.1:0-3036 GCA_964518805.1 uncultured Planctomycetaceae bacterium
GCCCGGCCATGCGAACCACGGCCCGAACGCTTCGACCCGGCCGGCGTGATCGGGGAATTGAACGTGCTGCTGGAGCCGGACCTCGGCGCCAAGCAAGTTTCTTTGAGCGCGCCGACGCCGGGTTCGCCGATAGTGGCCGACCGGGAGTTGTTCCGGCAGGCCATGTTCAATCTGCTGCAAAACGCGGTTCAGGCGAGCCCGCAGTCGGCGACAGTGGAGACGGCGATCGTTCGCGGCCGCGACGGACGCGTTAGGATTGAGGTCTTGGATCGCGGGCCGGGAGTGCCGGCCGAGGCCGTGGACCGATTGTTCACTCCGTATTTCACAACGCGAGCGGGCGGCACGGGCCTTGGGTTGGCCATCGTCCGCGGCATCGCTGCTGCCCACGGCTGGGAGGTGGGCTACACCCCCCGAACCAACGGCGGGGCTGTCTTCTGGCTGGACGGGATTCATGGCTGAGCAACTTCGCACGATTCTGATCGTCGACGACGAGGCGGACCAGCGCCGCCTGCTGGGCAGCTTCGTCGAATCGCTCGGCTTCCTCGCCCGGGAGGCATCTTCGGCCGAAGATGCCCTGGAGTCGATCCGAAGTCGTGCGCCCGACATGGTCTTGCTGGATGTTCGCCTGCCCGGCATGAGCGGAATCGAAGCCCTGGCGGAAATCCGCAGAATCGCGGATCGTCTGCCGGTGCTTCTGATCACCGCGTTCGCCGACTTGCGCCAGGCCGTGGCGGCCGTCAAGAGCGGCGCCGACGACTATATGGCCAAACCTGTGGACCTCGACGAGTTGGAGGCGGCGATCTTCGACGCAATCGGTCCGGCCGAGAAGCAGCCCGCCGACCGGGAGGCCCGGGCACTTCCTTCTGGATTCGTGTGCGAAAGCCCGGCCATGCGGCGGGTGGTCGAGACCGCGGGCATCGTGGCCGCGTCCGACGCGCCGGTGTTGATCCTTGGCGAGAGCGGATCGGGCAAGGAGGTCGTGGCCCAATTGATCCACCAGTGGAGCGCGCGGTCCGGCGGGCCGCTCGTTGCGGCCAACTGTGCTGGGCTGCCGGAGTCGCTCGTTGAAAGCGAGTTGTTCGGGCATACCAAGGGCGCTTTCACGGGGGCCAGCCAGATGCGGCAGGGATTCTTCCGGGCGGCCGATGGCGGCACGCTCTTTCTGGACGAAATCGGCGAACTGCCTTTGCACTTGCAGCCCAAGCTGCTGCGGGCCCTGGAATCGGGGCAGGTGACGCCGGTGGGGAGCGACGTTCCGGTCCGCGTCGATACCCGCCTGATCGCCGCCACCAACCGCGACTTGGGCAACGAAGTCGAGTCGGGGCGTTTTCGGGACGACCTGTACTACCGCATCAACGTCGTAGAACTCGTGGTGCCGCCGCTGGTCGAACGCCAGGACGATATCCTTCCGCTGGCGAACCGATTTGCCGCCGAGTTTGCCGGCGGACCGGTGCGGCTCTCGCCGCAGGCATTGCAGTGCCTGCTGGCCTACCTTTGGCCCGGCAACGTCCGCGAGTTGCGCAACGCGATCCAGCGATCTTGCCTTCTGTGTCGAGGCGACGTGATCCTGCCCGAGCACCTGCCCCCCAAGGTCGCCGCCTTGGCGGGCGGCACGGTGGCCAGGGCCGGGAGGCTCTCGCAAGTCGAGCGGGCCGCCATCCTCGCCACCCTGGAGGAATGCAGCGGCAATCGAACCCATGCCGCCAAGAAGCTCGGAATCAGCCGCCGCTCGCTGATCTACAAGCTGCATGCCATCGAAGAGGAGCGGCAAAGCGGAACCACGGAGGGGCCGACGAAGTAGCACCACGCAGCACGGGCGCACAATGTGGGGCGGACGGAGCGCAGCGACGCCCGCCGCGGCACGGGAACTTCTTGGCGGGCCATGCTCCGCTTATCCACCCCACGCGGTTTCGTGTGCCCGATGCAACGAAATGATCAAACGTCTGTTTCAGACCTGTTTCAAGAATGAAAGGACTGTGAGGATGCCCACCAAACCGATGACCTTGACCCTGCTCGCGGCGTTTCTCGTCGCCTGTGCCACCCCGGTTCTGGCCGAAACGGCTTCCGAGGCGTTTGCCAAGGGCGAGACGTTGCTGGCCAAGGGCGATTTTGAAGCCGCCCAGCAATCGTACGCGGCAGCCGCTCGCGGCGATCGGGAAAACCCCGAGTATATGCAGCACTACGCCATGATCCGGCGCGTCGTCGACCTTCGCAGCCGCCTCCAAACCGAGCAGGATCCGGAGCAGTGGGAAGCGATGGCCCGGGCCCTCCACGCCTTCTACGTGAGCGAAGGAATCCTCCCGGAACTGCTGAAGCTGGACGAGAAGATCCACGCCCGGTTGAAAACGGCCGACTCGGCAACCATGCTGGCCGAGACCCAGTTGACGATGGGGCGGAACGCGGACGCGGCCAAGACGCTCGCCGAACTGGATTCGGCCAAGGCCACGGCCATAACCCGGGCCCTGCACGGAATCGCCCTGCTTCGAAGTGGCCAGAAGGACCAGGCCCGGCAAATTGCCGACAGACTGGCCCTGTCCGACGACGACGGCCCTGGAACCGCGTACGCCGTGGCCCGTTTGCAGGCGGGCGTCGGAAACGGTTCCAAGGCGGTGGAGATGCTGAAGCCCTGTTTCGAGGCCATTCCGGGGAGCGTCCTGGAGGGCTACAAGGCCCACGCCAAGGCGTGTCCTGAATTCGCGACCGTGGCGTCAAGCGCCGAATTCGCCAACGTCTTGAAGACCGAGTCCAAGGTGCCCGAATCGAAGTGCAGCGGCGGGAGCAGTTGCGCTGGGTGCCCCATGGCGGGCAAGTGCCCCAAGAGCCAGGGCGAATAACGGGACACGCATCGCGTGAAGGGAATCGGCACACGATCATGACTACCGCCCGACGCATCGTTCAGGCCGCAATGCTGGCGCTGGTGCTGGGAAGCGTCTTTGGGCTTCACGCCAATGCCGAGGCGTGGTGTCCCTTCGGCGGCATCGAGGCACTTTACACCTATGCGCGCGAGGGCAACTTGCTCTGTTCGCTGGGGGTCTC
>CAZFKF010000935.1:0-3035 GCA_964518805.1 uncultured Planctomycetaceae bacterium
GGCGCGCGAAGTGAGCTCGCTGCCGGTCTCGGGAGGGACGTCCCCGACACGAATTCCCAGCGACAGTCCTCCGCGACGATCCAGGTTGAGGACCTCCCGGCGATCGATGAGGACTTGTTTCGTCCCAATCGGGCTCTCCCAGTGAGCCAGTTCCACGACCTTTCCCTGCTCAATGCCGATGACCGAAACGGCCCGCAGCGGCGCCTGGACGGACACCGTGAGTTTGGCACTACGGCACACCATCGGCAGCAGCGATTCGGGACACTGAAAGCGAAGCATCGTCTGCGTCGCAGCGGAGAGCGGGCCAAGCCATTTCCCGTCGACATTGCTGAACGCCTGTGAGACGCCGGCCCCATCCGGAGAGTCCACGGATCGGCAGGGCAGGAAGAGGGACGGGATCTTGACCCGTGTCTTCTCGGGAGGTCGCTTGAGGACGAGCGGGATCGTCACGAGCGTTTCCCCCAATCGGTCGACATCTTCGAGCGGCCCCAGGTGCATGTCGAGCGGGGCTGCCCGGGC
Organism: uncultured Planctomycetaceae bacterium; assembly: GCA_964518805.1. Taxonomy (GTDB): domain Bacteria; phylum Planctomycetota; class Planctomycetia; order Pirellulales; family Thermoguttaceae; genus CALFBP01. The sequence continues at coordinate 520 of CAZFKF010000935.1, forward strand.
CAACAGGATCGGCAGTGCCCCGTCGCGCCGCCTCGCCGCCAAGTCCTCCAGAACGTCGCGAAACATCTGCTGAGTCCACTGCTGGCGCTGGCTCAGCATGGCCCCCTGGACGAGTTGACCGGGCGGAAGCACGTCGTCCGCACGCGCAGCGAATCGCCCGTCTTCGCCCATGTGCACCGCAAGATTCCATGACCATCCGGTCGCCAGGAGGACGTCTTCGACGGTTTGGAAAGGGCCCCAGTCGATCGTGCCGGTCAACCCGTCAGGGCCGAACGTTGCCTGGGCGCGAATCGGCCGGCTGATCGATGTCGCATAGCGGAACGTTGAAGCGCGCACGCCCGACGGCAACGACAGGTTCTCCCAATGCCATTGGTCGAAGTCGGTCCAGACCATGCGTCGCGTCGAGCCTTCCAGACCGTCCGTGTCCATCGAGAAGACGCCGCCGCGTTCGGCACCCAGCCGCGGGCTTGTAGCATCGGGCTCGTAGAGCGCCATGGATCCACTGATCCGGACCTCGTCGACGTCTGGGTCGGCCTCCGCCACTTGGGCGACGGCCACCGAGGCCGGAACCGCGGTCCGGGCCTCTCGGCCGATCACCCCCAGTACGCAAGCCGCAAGAACGGCCAAAGCCGGGGCAATCCAACCCAAGCGCTCCAGCCGGCCGATCCGGGCCAACCAGAAACCGCAGACACCGAGCGAGACGCAGAACCCGCCCAGCACCATGACGATCACATGGCGACTCACCACCGCATAGCCAATCTGCTCCATGACCGCCTCGTTGGCCGCACGAGAAGCCGACTGCGATGCCGGACGCTCGCAAAACTTCAGTGCCAGGTCCCGCAGGGCCTCGGTGGCCACCGGAATGCGAACTGCACCGGTATCGGCGGGCCATGGGTCGGTGGGAAGGCGGGCGCGAATCCATCCTCGGGCCCCGAGCGCTGTCAGAAGCACTCGCCCTCGGCCTACTGGAAGCCAGAGCGCAGCCGGCCAGCCGTTGACGGTGTGCGAGACGCGAAAGCCGTTTGCCGCAACGCGAACCAGATCGACGGGGAGATCCACGGGTCGCCGGGGCTCGCCTTGACTGCCACTCGGAGAAGCGACCGCCGTTTGAACCTCGATCTGCGTCAATCCGACGCGATCGACGACATGACACTGGAACGCATCGCCGAGAAGCAACGGCACCGTGGACGGCTCGACCTGGTCGAGCATCACCCACACGCGTCCCCCGCCGTGCAACCACCTGCGCACGGCCGTCCAGGCGGCGGCGTCCGCCGCGATTCGGTCGCTGGCGATCACAAGTTGACTGATCCCGTCAAGAAACTCCATGCCGACAGGCAGGCGTTGATCGTTCAAGTCGGCCAGCACGTAGTTCATGGCGCCCGCGATACACATCGCTGCGGCGGCGTCGCGTTGGTCATCATCGTCAGCGTCGGCCAGAATGCCCATCGTCGGCCGATCGTGACGCAACGAAACCAGGCCGCGCTGGGTCATCTCGCCCGCGGGCGTCCTAAGCACCTCGCGCGTGGAGTCGATCAAGAGGATCGACCGGAGCTCGGCCGTCGTCGTTTGCCCTGGATTGTTCGCCGGAACCAGGACCGGCTGCCACGACGCCAAACGGGCGCGCGCCGGGACCCAGAGGCGGCGCGCATAGTGCACGTCGGCTTGCCCGGGAAAGTATACCGATGACAAAAGCTCGACGGGTCGGTCGGTCGGGTTTGCCACGCCCACGGCGAGCATTCCCCACGCGCCCGGCACGTACACGCGGACCCCCGCCCGGCCGTCGGAGGTCAAGTACTGAGGGACCGGCTCACGGGCATATCCGAAACCGGGCAGCAGGAGGACCAAGTACAGCGTCAGCCATGCCTTCTCTGCGTCCCGACGTCCGGTCATCCCCAACTCCTATCGCCAGCTTCCGAGCGTTGGCATGAAGTCGCCCGCCGGACGAGAAGCTGGGCTTGGGGCCGCGTCTCTCGCCAGGCAGACGGAGAGAAACCTGGCTTTGCCCCCAGCAAGTGCGCGGCAACCGTCTTTCATTGCAGCCGCCGCGCGACGAACCACCGCCAGTTGCTCTTCACGTGCGGCTCTCAACATATCACGCTGCCGCAGTAAAGGGAAGCACGTGAGCGTGGCCCGAACGAGGATCGAGACAGAGTCGCCGAACGATTCCACCCATTGTGGTGGCTCGGTCGAGAGCGCCGGCGGTCCGCGGCATGCTGCGCGTCCGGTCGAATCAGCGATCATCCCGACGGCGGTCCGTCGAATCCTTGGCAAAATCGAAGAACCAGTCGCTGCCCAGCCTTCCCAGCAACGCGTCCCTCGCGCGGTCGTCCAGCACGGTTCCGAGACGATTCGTCGTCGTGTCTCGCACCAGTTGAACCGTTCCCAGCCCCGGGTTGTTCAAGTCCGCAATCCCCGCCTCCAGATTCCTGCAGCGGTCCTCGAACGATCTTTCCGATGTCCATTCTGGACTTTTGCAAAGTGTGATTTGGTGTTGGGAAAATGGGCACTTTAGGGTC
>CAZFKF010000936.1:0-3031 GCA_964518805.1 uncultured Planctomycetaceae bacterium
TGGCAACACCTCGAAAGCGAGCAGATCAGGTTCTCCAAGGAACAGAGATATGAGGAATGTTGGACGTTTCATGATCGTCACGGGCTTGGGAGTAGCTGTGGCATCCCTCGCCATGGGGCTTTTCGTTCAGGTCCCCTGGAGTGCGGCCTCAGCAGTCCTTTTTGGGGCTGGCGTGGCGTACGCCGGACTGTGTGGTGCGCGTTCTGCGGTTGTGCACCAATCCGCCTCGCACTGACGCGAGTATTTCCATCCTTCGCGGTCGATAGTCTTTCGCCCGCCGTCCTGTCTACCAGTCCTTTTCCTCGCGGCTTTCCTCCTGCGGAGTTGCGCGCTGCCGGTCCCACTGCCGCTTCGCCTCGGCCCGCTCGCGTACTTTGGAAAACAGCTCATCCGCTTCGTCTTGGGGGGTAGTCTTCGTCTTGGGAGCGGGACTCGGCGCCGAAGCCTTGCCTGGGGCGGCTGGGCCTCGTGTGGCTGACGAGCGCCCCTTGCCGTCGCTCGAACCGTGGGGCGGCTTGGTCTTGTTGTCCTCCTTAGGCGGACCTGACTTGGCCGACTTCTGCGGTGGCGCCGTCGCTGGGGGCTGCTTTTCTGGCAGTGGCGACCGTGCTTCCGGCTTCGGGTGGCGGGCCCGCCATGCGTTACGAACTTGTGCGGCCCAAAGCCGGAGGACTTCCAAGTTGTAGCGGGCATCGGCGTGATGCTCATCGAGGCGAAGGCACTCTCGAAAATGCCCTGCGGCCTGGTCCACGAGTTCCATGCCGCGTTGGCGTACTTCGGGCGATACCTCTTCGGGGTGATCGCCAAACACGCGGCGGGCCTTTTCGCTCGCCACGCAGCCGAGGTTGTACCACGCCCGGACCGCGATCGGGCGATCGTCCAACGCGGCGGCCCTCCGGAAGCAAGCCTCGGCCTGCTCCGCATCCCCCTTGGCCGCAAAGGCAACGCCGCGGTTGTAGGCGGCCGAAGGATTCTCCGGCACGTCCTCCGCCACACGCGGCAAAGCATTACCACCAGTGTCGTCATCCCCAGTGGCCTTTTGGCCTCGGTTCTGGGAGTCAAGTGGAACCTCCGCCGCGGAAGCCACTTGAGTACAGAGTGCGACACAGAGGGCCACTCGCACCCAGAAATTGCACGCGTTGCGAGAGGTCATCGGTGTTCCTCCTTGCGAGCCGTCTTTGCCCGGCGCGGGTAACGAGGAATTGCCAGATCGGCCATGAGGAGCACGATGCCAATGCCGAGAAACCACTGGAATTGCTCGGTGAAGGAGACTCGCTTTTCTTCGCGAATCTCGGTGCGGTGGAGCGATCCGAGCAGTTCTCTCCATTCGGCCCCAAGCGTGCTGCCGCTGCCGACGGTGGGCACGAATATCCCGCCGGATAGCGTGGCGATTTCGCGCAGCAGTCCTTCATTCGCTTTGGACAAGACCTCTTGGCCCTCGTAGCGCAGAAAGGTGCGGCGGCCCGACGCGTCGATCCGCGGTATGCGGGCACCGGCGCCGGTGTCTCCGACGGAAGTCGTGACGATTCGCACCTTTCGGCCGGCAGCCTGTGTGGCCGCCTGATTGGGCTTCGACTCGTGGTCTTCTCCGTCGGTGATCAACACCAGGATCTGGTCGCAATCACTGGAACTCGGCAAAGTCTCTAGCCCCTTCAGGATGGCCTCGCCGATCCGCGTGCCGCCTCGTGGGGCGCTCTGCGTGTCGATGTCGTCGAGGATCTCGCGCACAAATCCCAGATCGGCCGTGAGCGGGGCCTTGAGGACCGCTTTGCCGGCGAAGACCACAAGCCCCACCCGGTCCCCTCGGCTCTCGTCGAGCAGGCTGCGAATGGCCGCTTTGGCCGCCCCGAGCCGATTCGGCGGTACGTCCTCGGCCAGCATCGATTGGGAGACGTCCAGGAGTACCACCAGGTCGGCGCTCCGATGCGACGTGGTCTGCAACGAGACGCCGGATCGCGGCCGCGCCCCGGCCACCACCACGCACGCGACGCTCAAAGTCATCGCGACGGCCTTGACGCGGGGCCGCCAAATGCTCGGCGCGGGCATGAGTCTGGCGAGCATCTCGGAGTCGGCAAACTCGGCGGCGGCCGACGAACGCGCTCGCCGCGTGCAAACCGCCAGCCACACCACCATCGGCGGTAACGCCGCAAGGGCCAGCAGAACCGAAGGTTCTCCCCAGTGGATCATGGCAAACGTCGCAGCCTCGTTGACACTAGGACGACTTCCAGCAGCACCAGCCCCAGGCCGGGGAACATCGCGAAAGGGTACAACTCCCGATATTGGGTGTAGAGCCGGCCTTCCACCACGCTCGTTTCCTGTCGATCGATCTCCGCGCTGACACCGGCCAGGGCCCCGGCGTCGGTCGCGCAGAAGCTGCGGCCGCCGGTCGCCTCGGCCATGTCTTTCAGCGACCCGGCGCTGTCGCGCAGGCTGATCGCATAGATCTTAATGCCCAGGGCCTTTGCTGCTTTCGCAGCCTCGCTCGGCCGAACAACTCCGGCGGTCTGCACGCCGTCGGACAAGAGGATGATGATCCGGCTCTTGGCCTTCGCGCCCTTGAGGCGGACGACGGCCGTGGCAACGGCATCACCGATAGCGGTCAGTCGCTCTTCGGCCGCCCGAGGGTCTTCCGCCCCGTCGGGACTGCTGGGCGGCGGAGTCACTTTGACGTCCTCCAAGAGTCGCAGGAGGGCGTCGTGATCGAGGGTCAGCGGGCACTTATCTTCGACGAATCCCGTGAAGGTGACGAGCCCGATCTGGTCTCCGGTTCGGCCTTCGACGAAATCGTGAAACACCCGACGCGCTGCCTCCAGACGGCTCACTCGCTTCTGGCCCCCCTCGAACGGCTCTTGCATCGAGCCGGAACGATCGAGGCACACCAGGATGGCGATTCCCTCGGCGCGGACGCGGAACTGCTCCTGCCCACACTGCGGCCTTGCCATGGCTGCGATCAGCAGAGCGATTCCCAGAACGCCGATCCAGGGGACGATCCATTGCCATCGCTGCGTCCGGGTCTCGGGCAGGAGGCTCA
>CAZFKF010000937.1:0-3029 GCA_964518805.1 uncultured Planctomycetaceae bacterium
AAGGCCAGCATGTTCATGGTCAGCGAGTAGATGCGGTCCAGGTTGCGGTGAACGATCTGCCAGCCCTGGTCCAGGGTGGGCAGCGATTCGTTGCGGAGGCCCATCTCCACGATTTCCGCCCCGCCCATCATGCCTTGCAGGATGTTCTTGATGTGTTGGGCGACGGTCGCCATGGTCTGGCCGATGGCCGCGAGGCGCTCGGCCTGGACCATGGCGGAGTAGTATCGCGTGTCTTCGACGGCCAGCGCCGCCTGGTGCGCGATGGCCATCATCAGATGCAGGTGGTCCTCGCTGAACTTGGTGGCCCCGCCGTGCTTGATGAGATGCTGGGGGCTGGTCGAGGTATCGATGTAGATCACGCCCATCACGTCGTATCGCCCTTGCATCGGCACGCAGATCGCCTCGCGGATGCCGAGTTGCAGAATGCTCGCCGCCGGGCTCCATCGCTCGTCTTTGCGGGCGTCGCTGGTGATGACGCCTTTGTTCTGCTCCAGCACGTAATCCACGATGGTCTTACTGATCGTGATCTTGTCTTCGGACGGCGATCCCTTGCGCGTGCGGCGGACCTTGGGCGTGAGGGTCCTTTTGTCCTTGTCGAGGAGCATGATGCAGCCCCGATCGGGTTCGACCCATTCGAAGATGTGCTCGAGGATCCGCTGGAGCAGTTGGTCGATGTCGAGCGTCTGGCCAACCGCCAACGCCGTGCGATAGAGCACTTCGAGATTGCTTCGCGCCCGAACCAGCCAGGAGTTTTCGCCCTGGTCTGCCCGCAACCCCAGCAATCGCGTCCCCTCCTGCTGCGTCACCGATCGAACGATATGCGACGGTTCGTCCGTCGCTTGGCGCGATGTGATGTCGACCTTCCCGGTGACGTCTTCGAGAGACTCCTCGGGCGGTCCGGTATAAAGCATCAGGGTGCTGCCCATCTGCACCTGGTCGCCCGTGGACAACCGATGCCGGTGGACCCGCGTGCCGTTGACGAACGTGCCGTTGGAACTGCCGAGATCGACGAGAAGATACGTATTGTCGGCGCGCTGGAGTTCGGCGTGCTGGCGGGAGACTTCGGTATCGTGGATCTGGAGCGGATTGCCGGAATCTCGCCCCAAGCCGATAGTCTGCCCCTCCAACTCGAAACGCGTCCCTTGGTCATTGCCGCGGATCACGAACAACGAGGGCACAATGGGGACTCCGCAAGCCTCCGTGGTCGACGCATGGCCAGCCGCTAGGCGCACCGCGCGCACGGTTTCCGCGCGGCGTCGAGCAGTTGCTCGATTCTACGAATGAGAGGAGCGTAGTGATAGGGCTTGGACACGAATTCACCCATCGAATTCCCCTCACGAGGCCGGCGGGTGAATCCCAAAATGACTAGTTGTGCGGAAGAGGCGTCCGTTTCTCTTGCAAACGGTTCGCAGAGGTCTTCGTCCGACGTCTTCGACAACTCGAGGTCGAGCACGATCACGTCAGGATGGTGTTCCTGAGCCAACTGCAACCCCTGCTCGGCACGACTAGCCGACAAGATCCTGCATCCTTTGCGCTCCAAGGCGGTCTTCAGAACCTCGCGGTTCTCTTCCGAACCATCGACGATCAGCACGCTGCGTTGCGATACCAAGGCGGGGCCCTCCGTGGCGTCCGTCGAAGGGGATTTGGATTCCCCTTCAGGTGGGTGTTCGAGCGAGGCGTCCATGCCGCACTCGAAGGGGAGGAAGAATACCGGGAGCGGCGATTCGTGTCAAAGCGAATTCGGGGCAAATCTGCTCTTTACCGATTTCGGCTTTGTCGGCAGAATACCGCCTCGCGTGTACGGCTTTTGCGATTGCCGGCGGTTCGCGTCGGTGCGACCTGCTCGGTCGAGGAGCGGGCACGTCAAGGAAGACCGGCCTTTTGCAGCAAGGAGTGCTGAACGTGAAACAGTCCCGAGTATGGTTCGCTCTGGCGAGTGGTCTTGTTCTGAGCGGAGTGCTGGCGTCCGACGCCCCAGCCCAGCAGGGAAATCGACCCGCAGCGGGGACTCGCCCGGGCGGTGAAATCGCGCTCATCGACACCGGCGTGATCTTCAAGAACAACGCGCGCTTCAAACAATTCATGAACGACCTTCAGGGCGACATGGAGCGGGCCGAGCAGCAGATGAAGAAGGAACGCGATTCGCTGCGAGCGCTCTCCGAACGTCTCAACGAATACAAGGCCGGCAGCGCCGAATACAAGCAGATCGAGGAGGAGGTGGCCAAACGCACCGCCGATATGAACGTCCGCTTTCAGCTCCAGAAAAAGGAGTTCATGAAAGCCGAGTCGCATATCTGGCACACCATCCTTCAGGAGATTCAGCAGGAAGTCGACGCATACGCCCAGGCCAACGGCATTGCCGCAGTGCTGAAGTTCAGCAGCGAGCAGGCCGATCCCGACAACCCGGAACAGGTGCTGCGCGGACTGAACAACACGGTCGTCTGGTACAACCGCGGTCTCGACATCACGCAGACGATCCTCGAATCGCTGAACCGGAGAGCGCTGCAGACCGATCGGCGCAACGGTCCGGTCAATCTTCCGCCCCAGCAGCGGTAGAGCCGCCGCGGTTTCCGCCGCACGCGGCAAGGAGTGCCGCGTGGGGTGGAGGCAGGACGAGAATGGAATCCCCTTAGTCACGGATGACTTGCTCCTTTCGATGGATACCCCTCGCAGGCAACGCACGATCGGCGGATCCGCCACGGTTGCGGGATTCGGCTACTGGAGCGGACGCGACGTCCGAGTGGAATTCCGCCCCGCGGCGGTGAATGAAGGGATTGTCTTCGTCCGCCGCGATCTGCCGGGGACTCCGCGAATCCCCGCGCACATCGCCTATCGGGTCGAGCAGCCGCGCCGATCGAGTCTGCGATGCGCCGGGGCCGGCGTCGACATGGTCGAGCACGTCATGGCCGCGCTTGGCGGCTTGCGCATCGACAACTGTCAAGTCTGGGTCGACGAAGCCGAGATGCCCGGCTGCGACGGTTCCGCGATGCCCTTTGTCGAGGCGATCGACAGCGCGTGCATTGTCGAAC
>CAZFKF010000938.1:0-3028 GCA_964518805.1 uncultured Planctomycetaceae bacterium
TCCCCTGGACCTGGCCCTTTCGGCCAGGCGTATTCTTGATTATGGAGCGGCTTGGCGACGTCGGCAGTGACGACGCAATCAGTTGCATGGCGCTGCCTCGCGTTTTGCCGCCATGCCTTTGAATTTCTCGAAGCGCTCGACGATGACGTCACAGTAGAGTGGGTCGAGTTCCATGAGGAATGCCCGGCGGCCGGTCTGCTCGGCGGCAATCAACGTTGAGCCGCTGCCGCCGAACAGATCCAGCACGTTCTCGCCGGCAAGCGACGAGTACTGCATCGCACGTACGGCCAACTCGACCGGCTTCTCCGTCAAGTGAACCATTTTGTTAGGGTTGATCTTCTTGACGTGCCAGAGATCGGTAGCGTTGTTGGGGCCGAAAAACCGATGGGCCGCCCCCTCCTTCCAACCATAGAAACACCACTCGTGAGCACCCATATAATCCGATATGGGCACGCGTGTGGAACTGCAAAACAACACACTTCCGAGGACCGTGCCGTTTCGGCGACTTGCCAAATTCGCCGCGTTCGGCAGAAGAGCGAAGCTCTGGTTGAGTTTTGGGGCGAGGACTGCCCATTCGGGGGCCAGTGGTCGATTGGAGAGGGGTGGCCCTTCTTCGAGGCCGGCGAGGATCGGTGGGGCGTCTCCCAAGTCGGCTTCAGGCTGCTGTTCTCAGAGGACGCGATCAGCCGCTTAGTCCGGCACGACATTTCGTGGATCGATGAATACTACTGATCTTGCCTCGCGGCAAAGAGTCGTTGCAGGACGAGAGATGATAGCGCACCAGGCTCGAGTGCCGGTCCAATGCTCTCGTTTCCTACATGAAGCCCCTGACGAGTCCTTCACCCCGCCTTACTGGGGGGAGGGCGAGTGAAGTCTTGACAGCCGCGAAGCGAAGTGGGACTATAGAAATTGTCCTAGACTAGGGGGATTGTGCGCGACCGGGGTGCTGCGAGAAATGGCTTCCACGCCAAGTGATTCGTGGTTCTGGCTGGACGGAGAGCGACCCGTTGGCCCTTTGTCACCAGATGAGTTGCGTGCCGCCGTTTCCGCCGGTACGGTACGTGCGGAGACCCTGGTTCGCAATGCCGTTTGGCAGCGCTGGCATCCGGCTGCCCAAGTGCCGGGCCTGATTTCGGGACGGCCCGCATCGCCCGCTGACGGCGCGGCCCCGCCGCCACCGCCAGGCCCCGCCGTTCGGCTCGCGGTTCCTCCGTCGCGATCCGCCACGTCGCCGTCCCCCGAGGCTCCCGTCCTGCTTGCAGTTCCACCAGGGGTTAACACCCCATCGCCATTCCGCGAGCAGACGGCATCCGGGCCGAGCGATGCGCCGGCCCCCATGGCGTCGTCGCTTCGCATCGCGGCTCCGCCTGGAATGTCGGCGGCCCAACCGCCCTCAGTTCTTCCTTCGGCAGCGACGCCCAACGCTGCGCCGCCACCGGCACCTCCTCCCGAGGCGACTCCGGACGCGGACTTCGCCGTGGATGTGGCGGAAGCCGTTGAGTCGGGCAAGGCACTCAAACCGCGGAAGCGGAGAAGACGCCTTTCCGTGGCCATCTTCCTTCTCCTCGTCGGAGTGCAGGCGGCCGTGGTTGCCGTGGTGTACGCGGTGCTGAATGTGCCGCGGGACGCGCCCCCGGCGCCGAGCGAGACCGCCTTGCGCACTCCTGAGAAGCGTCCCGCGGTCGAGGCGGCCCCGAAGAAGGCCGAGGCCGAGCCGCCGAAGACGTCTCAAGCCCAGCAGAAAGAAGAGCCCGAAACGCGCTGGAACGAGTGGGACCTGACCTTGCCGCCCGTCGACCCGACGACGTTCGAGGTCCTCACGCCGCCGACACCCCAGGGCCAGGTCGATGCATTGGTATTCGCCAAGTGGAAGGAATTGGGGATCAAGCCGGCCAACCCATGCTCCGACGCGGTTTTCCTTCGCCGCGTCTATCTGGACGTCATTGGCACGCTGCCCACCGTTCAGGAGGCCAAGGCGTTCTTGGACGACAAGAGTCCGGACAAGCGCAAGAAGCTCGTCGACGCGCTCTTGGAGCGGCCCGAGTTCGCCGAGTATTGGGCGATGAAGTGGTGCGACGTGCTGCGCGTGAAGGCCGAGTTTCCCATCAATCTCTGGCCGAACGCTGCGCAGGCCTATCATCGCTGGATCCGCAATGCGATCCGCGACAACCTGCCGTACGACCGATTCGTCCGCGAATTGCTCACTTCCAGCGGCAGCAACTTCCGCGTTCCGCAGGTGAACTTCTACCGCGCTTTGCAGAGCAAGGATCCGAAGAGCATCGCTCGAGCGGTGGCGCTGAGTTTCATGGGCGTCCGGGCCGAAAAGTGGCCGGAGGAGCGTCTGACGGGGATGTCGGCGTTCTTCCTCAAGGTCGGCTACAAGTCGACCGGCGAGTGGAAGGAAGAGATCGTCTACTTTGATCCGCATAAGACCAACGCGCCGCCGCCGGCCGCCAAGTCCGCGGTCAAGAAGACGGGCCAGAAGAAGACGGGCGAGAAGAAGTCTGAGAAGAAGACTGCGGAGAAAAAGGCGCCGGAGAAGGCGGCCCCGCCGGGGCCGCCTCCCAAGCCGGTCCTGCCCGACGGCACGGCCGTCGAGATCGCCTCGGACAAGGACCCTCGCCAGGTCTTCGCCGACTGGCTGATTACGCCGCAGAACCCGTGGTTCACGCGGCACATCGTCAACCGCGTCTGGTACTGGTTGCAGGGCCGCGGTATCGTGCACGAACCGGACGACATCCGGCCCGACAACCCGACCGCGAACCCCCAGTTGCTCAACTATCTCGCCGAGGAACTGATCAAGTCGAAATACGACTTGAAGCACGTCTATCGCTTGATCCTCAATTCGAGCACGTATCAGCTTTCGCCGATCCCCAAGAGCACGACTCCCGAGGCGGTCGCCCAGTTCGCCTTCTATAACGTTCGGCGACTCGACGCGGAGGTGATCATCGATGCGCTGAACCAGATCACGGGGACGACCGAAAGCTATTCGAGCATCATTCCGGAACCCTACACGTTCATCCCGGAA
>CAZFKF010000939.1:0-3027 GCA_964518805.1 uncultured Planctomycetaceae bacterium
CCCAGCAGCACCGCCCGCCACGTGAGCTGGGCCATGCAGTCGCCGCGGCCCGTGTAGACGTTCTCGAACCACTGGCGCTCGATCTCCTCGGGCGTGCCCTGAAAACCGGCGACGGCGAGTTCAAATTCCTCTTCGGACAAGGGGTGCTCGGCGTGATTGGGTGTGATTGCGTCGATGGACGGTGAGTTCGGTTCGTGCATGCCCTGGATCATACCCCGAGGGATGGCGATTTCCAACCACCCTTGCGGAAGCACCCTTGCGAAGATTCCGGTTGCTTGCCCCCGGGGATTCGGCCTGTTAAGCTGGGGCGGTTCTATCTTTGTCCTCGAAGAGCAGGAGCACGGAGATGTCTCGATCGATGAGCTGCGTTGCAGCATGGGTTCTGGGCGTGGTGTTCTCGTCCGCGGCGGCCCTTTCCGAGGAGTCGGCTGCGAAGTCCTCGTCATCCGCCGATATCAAGTTCGTCATGCATCGCGTGGGGGACTTCCGCAGCGAGGCGTGCTGCGTGGGCGACTTCAACAACGACGGCAAGATGGATATCGCCGCCGGCCCGTTCCTTTACCTTGGCCCGGACTTCAAGCCCGTCAAGATCCGCGAATTGCGGGGATCGGTCGACGACAAGGGAAAGGGCTACTACGGCGACTTCGCCAATATCGCGATCGACGTCGACGGCGATGGCCTGCTGGACATCGTGTCGTGCGACTGGTTCGAGAAGAACGCCGTCTGGTTCCGCAATCCGGGGAACCCAAGCGGCGGGCTCTGGGCCGAAAAGCTGATCGAAGTCAACGGCAACTTCGAGACGGCCGACATCTGGGACCTCGAAGGCAAGGGAAAGAAGACGGCCATACTTCCGGCAGTACTTCGCACCGTGTGGTACGAAGTCGGCAAGGGGGCGGACGGAAAACAGACCATGCTCGTGCACCCCGTGTCGAGCAAAGAGATCACCTTCGGCGGCGGCGTGGGCGACGTCAACGGCGACGGGCGGCCCGACATCCTCCGACCGGGCGCCTGGTACGAGGCCCCGACCGACATTCGCAGCGGGAAGTGGATCGAACACGCGTGGTCGCTCGGCGCCAAGAACGGCAAGATGGACCACACCGCGCAGATCTGGGCCTACGATGTCAACGGCGACAAGCTGAACGACATCATCTGCAGTTCGGCCCACGGCTACGGCATCTTCTGGTACGAGCAGGTCCGCGATGGATCGGAGACGCACTGGAGGCAGCACACGATCGACGACACCTGGACCCAGGCCCATTCGATCACGCTCGAAGACATCAACGGCGACGGAATTCCGGAACTCCTCACCGGCAAACGATTCATGGCGCATAACGGCGGCGACCCCGACGCCTTCGGAGCCGTGGGGATCTACTACTACACCCTGAAGCCCGGTCCGAAGCCGGAATGGACCAAGCACGTCATTTCCCGCGGAGAGGGTGTGGGGGCGGGCATGAACATCGAGGTCGCCGACATGAACGGCGATGGCCGGCCCGACGTCATCACCACCGGCAAGTTCGGCGGCCCGGTGTGGTTCGAGAACAAGGGCAAGTAGCCAGCGTGGCAGGGACTTCCGGCCCTCGGCGTGCGAGGCGGGGCCTCGCACGCCAGGCGACCGCGTTCAGCGGCACTCGGCCGCGACGCGGAAGCCGACAAATGGATACCCTAACGTCTCCCGGCACGTCGACCGGCCGCCGGAGCGACTGCATGCCTTGCTCTGGCACCAACTTCCGCCCCGGAGCACGCGGAAATGGCCGCTCTCCGGGCCTTGAGGGTCCTTGCGAGGAGAGCGGCGATAATAGTCCGCCCCGTACCAGTCCAGGCAATACTCCGCCACATTGCCGTACATGTCGCGCAGGCCCCATGGATTGGGAGGAAAGCTGCCGACTGGCGCCGTGTATTCATACGCATCGTCCCAGGAAGGAATCGTTGCAGCGTTGATGCGGCCGCTCGTCGCCAAATTCTCCGCGAACGGGCACTCGGCGCGGGCCGTCGCCAGGGTGTGCGCCTGCGTCGATCCCGCCCGGCAAGCGTATTCCCACTCGGCCTCCGTCGGAAGCCGATACGGGCGGCCTTCCGTACGACTCAACCACCGGCAGAACTCGACGGCGTCGAGCCAACTGACGTTGACCACCGGGTGATCGTCACCTTGGTGGAATCCGGCATCGCGCCACGAAGAATGCGTGCCTCGCGGGGCCGGGGCCAGAAAATACGGCTCAGCGCTGCGATCCGTGCTGGAGCACTCCCTTTCGTACGGCCGGTATCCGGTTAGCTCCACGAATCTGCGGAACTGAGACACCGTGACCTCGTGCATGCCCAGATAGAACGCCCTAGAAATACAAACGCGGTGCGGCAGTTCGTCCGCGCGGTGCCCAAGCTCATCCGAAGGCGACCCCATAATGAACTCTCCGGATGGAATGAGAACCAACGTCATCCCCAGAGTGTTCGTAAGGAGTCGATCCTCCGTCGGAAGAGCGGAGAGACTGGGCTCTACAGAGACGTTGTCGTTGCGATAGAACCGCAACCGATCCGGGTCCATTCCCATCTCGTCCGTGGCGTCCATGAGCCATTCCCAGGCGCACAGGAACACGATGATCACGAGCCCCAGTCCAGCGAGATGGAGGGCGACCCTCGCGGTGTTTCCTATCCCCCGGAACACGAGATCCAGCCAGCCCCGACGCATCCCAGGCCTCCCCTCGGAAAGCCGTCTGCGCTACAATGGTGCTAGATCATGTCCCGAGCCCGCAGAGCGAACCGCTCGGGACATGGGAGGCCGGTGAGTTGTGCGCTTGGCCGCTCGCGCTCACCGGCCGTTCTTTTTCCCGCCCGGCACACGGGCATTCGCGAGAATCTACCAGAAGACGTGTACCTCTTCCACACCCTCGATACCCCGCCCACAAGTGGTTTTGGCGAGAATATCAGGTGGAATATCGATAACCCACCAGAAGGAGCCGTCGGCCATCCGTCATCCAGGCTGAGCTGAAGCGGCGAGCACGGCACTGATCTTAGCCAGAAGATGCGGGGCCGAGA
>CAZFKF010000940.1:0-3024 GCA_964518805.1 uncultured Planctomycetaceae bacterium
GGGGGAAAGGTGGGCGACATCGTGCTCCGGCCCGGCGACACGCTGCTGCTGGAGGCCCATCCGTCGTTCGTCGGGCGGCATCGCAACAGCTGTCATTTCTTCCTGGTCAGCCGGCTGGAGAACTCGAAGCCACCGCGGCACGAAAAGGCGGGATTGGCCCTTTCGATTGTGCTGGCGATGGTCGCCGCGGTCACCTTCGGCGAGAACTGGGGGCCGGTGAGCGTCCCGCTGGGATTCGCCACGCTCGCGCTGGGCGAGATCACAATGTTCAAAGCAGCCCTGGCCGCGGCCGCGGTGATGCTCCTGACCCGGTGCTGCCGCATCGACGAGGCCCGGCGGGCCGTGGATTGGCAACTGCTGATCGCGATCGCCGCCTCGTTCGCCATCGGCGCGGCCCTGGACAAAACGGGCGTGGCCGACGCCGTGACCCAGAAGGTGGTGGGCGCGGTCGGCGGAAGTCCCTGGCTGTCGCTGGTCGTCGTGTACGGGATGACCGTGACGGTCACCGAGATGGTGACCAACAACGCCGCCGCCGCGCTGATGTTCCCGTTCGCCCTGGCCACGGCCGCGAACCTGGGGGTCAACCCCATGCCGTTCATCGTGGCCGTGATGATGGCGGCCTCGGCCAGCTTCGCCACGCCGATCGGGTATCAGACGAACCTCATGGTCTACGGCCCGGGCGGGTATCGCTTCTACGACTACCTGAAGATCGGCGTGCCGATGAACCTGTTGATGTGGGCCGTCACGGTGCTGATCGCTCCCCTGGTATGGCCCTTCGGCCCCTAAAGAACGCCGGTCCGTATTCCCGTATTTGCGTAGGTTATGCTTCAGCATAACCCGCTCGCCAACGAGGTTCTGCGGATGCGCCGACGGAGTCCTGCTGAAGCATGACCTGCCCGCGCTACGGCACCGCGGCCGACTGTCCGTCAGCCATCGCGCCCAGGTTGGCGAACAACTGCTTGTCGATCTGCTGACTCAGGAAGTGCACCGAGCCGCCGGCCGTGCCAAACTGGGCGCCGGTGGGGTGGTCGCTACCGGGCGACTCGAAAAACAAGTTGTTCAACCCGCCGGTCTGGTACGTACCGTTGGTCTCGTGCGTCGCTGTGGTGAACAAGGTGGCCACGCCGCCCAGGGCCCAGCCATCGTGGCTGGTCCGTTGGGAAACGGAGCCGTCGAGCCGCTGCAACTCGCCGATCACGATCGTGTTCGAGGCGCCGTCTTTGATGTCGCGAAAGTCGGTCTTGGCGTTGGGCGAAAAGACGCCGAGATTCTTGATGTTGTGCCACCTCTCGGCGGCGACGGGGCTATTGTCGAACTTGTGGTGATCGCTGGGAGTGCAATCGTTGCTCCAGCCGTTGCCTGCCCCGAGGCAGCCGCCGTAATCGGTGCCGCCGCCGGTCCATGTCGTCACCAGCATCCGCTGCGCATCGCCGTTGCGGAGCCCCTTGCGACGACTCGGACAGTAGAATCCGGCGACGTCTCGTTGGGCGATGGCCGCATTCTCGACGACGTTCCTGGTGAGGTCCCAGCCGCGGTACAGGTTCGTTTCCTCGACATAGGGCAGAAGCAACAGCATCCAACTCGTGCCGTGCCGTCCGGGCCCGGCCACCGAGGCTTCGGTCCAAGGATCGTAAACCGGAAATCCGCCCAACGCGACGATCGCGCCGGAAGGGAAGCTATCGTGGGCCTGGACATAGTTGTGCAGCCCCAGGCCGAGTTGCTTCAGTCGGTTGCCGCACTGCGACCGCCGCGCCGCCTCGCGGGCCGCCTGCACTGCCGGAAACAACAGCGCGATCAAGACCCCAATGATCGCAATGACCACCAGCACCTCCACCAACGTGAATCCGTGGCCCGCACGCGAACGCATGGCGACATCCTCCCCAAAGGACTTGTCGGAACGCGAACCCGAACACGGAAGTGCTGCCCCGGGGGAATAGTGTAGTACAACCCAATGGCGTAAACAATCATGTTGGTCGTGGAAATCGTGGTTTTCTGTAACTCGGGTCCACGATTCCTTGCGTTTCCCATATAGGGGGGTGACGTCTGTTGAAGGCGTCGGATGGGGCACCAAAGAGCGGGTTTCACTCACAGGAGGCGGCGTGCCGCGGGAATGCGGCCTGTTGGAAGGCTTTGGAGATCTGGCCGACCGCATGTTCAGGTCATCCAGACAAGGATGCATTCCGGCTCCCGGCCAATGTCGCGTGCGAACCGCTTGCTTCAACCCTCACAAGTGGTGTATATTTTTGTACATACACTGTTTGCCAGACATAGATGACGGATGCATGCTTCAGATCGCTTGCTCTTGCGACGACCAGAGCCCGTCGATATGCTCCCCCCGGGTTGCCTATCGGAAAATAATGGCGAGCGGCGGCTGATCCGGCCGCGGAGTTGGTGCAATTGGGCCCGGCCGAACCGCTCGCCTCCTTCGATGGCCATCAGCGTCGCGTTGGGCACGTCGACGCCCACCTCGATGACCGAGGTCGAGGCCAGCACCTGCGTCTGCCTGCCGCGGAAATCGCGCGCGGGAGCCACTCAACGCCGTTAACCTTGTTCCGAACGCTCGAAGCACCAGGCATTTGCGACGTTCTGCGTCGCAGATCCCCGAGGTTACCAAGAATTGCGCGACTCAATAGACCTCAGATCAGCCGAAGATCTCGGAAGACGGGGAGATCTGGGTAACGGAGTGGATAACACGCCCTGAGGCTTTGTGAAGGGCGTGGCGTCCCCAAGTCGCCACCGGCCAAGCCCATCGCTCCGCTCGGATCGTTGGCCCTTCACTTGGGCGATTCCGAAGGCGGCGCAGGAACGACTTCGGGCGCGGTGGCCGGCTTCGGGTGTCTCTGCTTGATGTCCTCTACCGCCTTGCGCATCTCCTCCAGTTGGCGGCTCAAGTCTTGGAGTTGCTTGTCGATCGGCTTGGGAAGTTCAGGGGAAGCGTGCGGGCCGGGTCGGTGTTCGTTGCGATCGGCTTTTGGGCCCAGCGGAGCCGGGGCGCCGGACGGAGGAGGTAGGAGCCGGCCCTCG
>CAZFKF010000941.1:0-3021 GCA_964518805.1 uncultured Planctomycetaceae bacterium
GTGCGCAAGGCCGGGGCCTTGGGCTATCGGGCCGTTGAACTGATGGGCAAGCGGCCGCACCTGTCGGTCCTCGATGCGGATGACGCCCAATTGGCCGCCGTTCGCGACGCGGCGGCCGAAGCGGACGTGGACATCGCCACGGTCGCGGCCTACACGAACTTCACCATGGGCCGCGACACGGAAATCCCGTCGATCGAGATCCAGGTGGCGTACGTTCGCTCGCTGGCCGAGATTGCGGCGAAGCTCGGCGCCAAGATCGTGCGGGTCTTCACCGGCTATGCGACCGAAATCGAAGGCTACGCCCGCGATTGGGACCTCTCGGTGCGCGGGGTGCGCGAGTGCGCCGAAGTCACGGCCCAGTGCGGGGTGATCCTCGGCGTGCAGAACCACCACGACGTGGGAGTGGGCGTGGACAGTTACGCGGAGTTCCTGGACGACGTGGGCCATCCGAATTGCCGGGCCATGTTCGATCCCTGGTCGCCCGCCCTGCAGGGCACCGACCTGAGGACCGCGGCCCGACGCCTGGCCCCGCGCATGGTGCAGACCACCTTGGCCGATTACCTTCGCTTGCCGCGCTACGCCTACCTGCCGGGCCTGGTCAACTACAAGCGTCTGGACGACATGGTCCGCGCCGTGCCGCTGGGCAAGGGCTTCATGGACCTCGAAGGCTTCATGGCCGGGCTGCGCGAAGGAGGCTTCACCGGCTACGTGGCCTACGAGATGTGCTCGCCCCTGCGCGGCGGCGGCAGCGAAGAGAACCTCGACCGCACCGCGCGGCTGAGCTTGGAGAGAATCAACCAGTGGATCCGAACATAGGGCCAGGACCGCGGGGCGGGCAAGACACAAAAGCCTCGCGCAACGTCGCGAAGATGCAGACGACCATTCACCACGGAGGACGCGGAGACCACGGAGTGCTTGCCCCCTTTGCTCCGTGGTCTCCGCGTCCTCCGTGGTGACACCTTCCGTGACTTTGCGTCTTAGCATTTCTGCGTGAAATCCTCCCTACTATGAGCAAACAGCCCTTTCTTGACGCCATCGTCCGCAAGAACACGTCAGCCCGGCAGGTTTTCGGTACGGGCACGTCGATTGCCTGCCAGGACTTGATGGCCGTAACCGGGGCGTCCTTTCCGGAAGCCCATCTCGATGCGGAGAAGATGGCCGCGTTGGCCGTGGCCGGTCACACCGTGTTGGGCTTCGACGTGGTGATGCCGTTGTTCTCGGTGTGCCACGAGGCGGCGGCCATGGGCTGCAACGTGGGCTGGGGCGGGCCCAACGCCATGCCCGAAAGCGGCAAGCCGATCTTCAAGGACGTCGACGAGATCCGCATCCCGCCCGACCTGCTCAAGCGACCCGGCTGCCGCGTGCCCATCGAGGCGATTGGGTTGCTCAAGCGGCGCCTGGGCGACGACGCGGCCGTGTGCGGCAAGGTGATGGGCGGGTGGACCCAAGGGTACCACTATTTCGGCGTCGAGAACTTCCTGATGGGCACGCTGGACGACCCGGACAAGACGCGACGGATTGTCGACAAACTCTGCGAAGTGACCGTGGCTTTTGCCCGGGCCCAGATCGACGCTGGCGCCGACTGCATCCTCTTGGCCGATCACGCCACGCGCGACCTGTGCAGCCCGCGCGCGTACGAGGAATTTCTCGTGCCGGTGCATCGCCGCATGGCCGAAGCGATTCCCGTGCCGGTGATCCTCCACATCTGCGGCAACACCCAGGACCGCATCGGTCTCGTGGCCCAAACCGGCCTGGCCTGCTTTCATTGGGACACGAAGACCGGCCGGCCCGAATTCGCTCGCCAACTGGCCGGCGAGCGACTGGCCTTGATGGGCGGGATCAGCAACTACAAGTTGCTCCGAGGCACTGCCGACGAGATCGCTGCTGACGCGGAAGCCGCCAGCCGCGCCGGAATCGACGTCGTCGGCCCCGAATGTGCGATCCCGCTGGCCACGCCGCTGGCGAACCTGAAGGCGATTGCGGGGGAAAGGGGCTAGAGATTGGGGATTGGGGACCGGGGGCTCAAAATCGACTACGAAGGGGTCGGAGGGCTTTTTCGGTTCATCCGAGAGCTCCGCGGAAGTCCAACCGTGCAGAAGGGAAATACCGTCACCTGATTGGCTTCGGTGAGCAACGAGGGAATTGCCGTGCTCGAGGGCCGCTATGTCGCGGTCTCCGTTGCCGCGACCAGTTCCCGATAGCGGAGGATGACTGCGGCCACGGCAGGCAAGATGACGGCGTACCCGACGAGAATGGCCACGTGCCGCCACGAGGGCTCCACACCAAAGAGCGTCTCGATGATCTTCTGGGTATGCCGCTCGCCCGTGTTCAGGTTCATCCAGTGCACGAGCAGGCTTTGAAGATGGTACTGGACGGTGAACTGCTTGACCACCGCAGGGATGAACCGTACACCGAATTCCAGCACGGTGTACGCGACGGCGAAGACCATGCCGCGGCGCAAGAACACGATCCCCAAAAGCGCAAATAGCGCCCCATACGCATTACACGAAAGCGCTACCAGGCCCGCAAGCACGCACCAGGCATGCAGCGCCTGCTCCGTGGGCCAGAGCGTGCCCAGGGTCAGCGTCAGCGCCAGCAGGGCGGTCAGCATGCTCCAGAACACTCCGGCGGCGTACTTGCCCAGCAGCACCGGCGCCTTGCCCGCCGGTCGCACGACCAGGTAGGGCCAGGTCTTCCCTTCGACTTCCGCCTGCACCAGCGGCGTGACCCAAAGCAGCACCGCCAGCAGGCAGACGAGCTCGGGAACAAGCACGAAGAGGGCGATCGACCAGGCCTCGGACCGTTCGGTTTGCAGGCCTCCCTCGTGGCGAATCAGCCACAGGATGGCCAGGGGAAAGAGGGCCAGTCCCAGCGTCACCAGCACGCGAGACCAGCGCATCGCTCTGCGGCACTCGAAGGCAAACACGGCCCATGTGGCACGGATGAACCTCATGCGTCCCCCCGGTGGATGCGCATCAGCGCGTTGAACAGGGCCTGCAACGACTCGTCGGTCGAGCGAAG
>CAZFKF010000942.1:0-3019 GCA_964518805.1 uncultured Planctomycetaceae bacterium
TGACGGCCACCAGGGCGTCGTCGATCTCCACCTGTTCCTCGATCACCTGGCCGCGCCGTCCGGCATCGGCAGGTTTCATCGCCATGACCCCCTCGCGGACCGTGGCCATCTGCGGCCACTGATCGTAGTTGACGATCGTGGCGATGATGTTGCCGCCGAAGGCGGGCCGGATTTGCAGCAAGAGCTTCTCGTGGACGAGCTTCGTCCGAGGGTCGGTGACGTCGCTGATCTCCAGGTCGGTGCAATCGGCCGTCATCCCGGCCCGCATCTCCGAGGCCACGCGCGGCGCCAAATCGCGTCCCATCGCCGTGGCGCCGAAGATCACGATCTGCGGCTTGTGTTTCTCGATCAGGGCGCACAGGGCGCGAGCATAGGGCGCCGTCTGGTAGTGCGCCAAGCGCGGATCGTCGACCACGTAGACGTTGTCCGCCCCGTGGCTGATCAATTGGCTCGCCAGGCCCTTGACGCCCGCGCCCGGCAGCAAAGCGCCCACGCGCACGCCCAACTGATCGGCCAACTCCCTCGCCTTGCCGCACAATTCCAGCACGACATCGTGGAACGAGCCGTCCTCTTGTTCGGCAAATACCCAGACTTCACCCTGACGATTGACTTCGATCATACGCATCTCGCGCGGCCGGAAAGCCGCGAACTAGGGTTCGGGGTTCAGAGTTCAGGGTTCAGCACAGAAACTCGGCCTGCAAACAAATGCTGAACCTCAACCCTGCAACCTCTCTGATTATATCGATCCGCAACGGCCACCGTGGTCGCGCTTGCCTAGCCCAACGTCCGGTCGACGACCAATTCGTGAATCAGGCGATGTGCGCCTTCCTCGGTGGGTGGAATATCCGTGTAACCCTGCTTGGTGAGCACGATGGACTGCACGCGAAACACCTTGGTCGGCGAACCCGCCAAACCACACCGCGACAAATCGGCGCGGATGTCGTCAAGATTCCACTGCTCCATGAGCAATCCCGACTCCCTGGCCGCCTTGGCGCGACGCTGGGTTTCGGACAGCCGATCGGCTTCGGCCTTTCCGGGCAGGTCCCGCTGGACCTCGGCGGCGATCTCGGCCTCGACCCGGGCGCGCTTGAATCGCATCACCCGCTTTGCCGCCGCCGGACGGGGCTTGTTGGCCGTTTCCAACACGGTAATCAGAACCGGCAGGCGCGATTCGACGATCTCCCACCCATGGCCAATGTTCCTCCGAACGCGGATCACGCCGTCGCCCAAAGCGACCACCTCTTCCAAGTAGGTCACCTGGGGAATGCCAAGCTTCTGGGCCATCTGCGGTCCGACCTGGGCCGTGTCCCCGTCAATGGCCTGACGACCGCAGAAGACGAAATCATAGCGCCCGATGGTCTGGACTGCCTGAGCCAGGATATAGCTCGTTGCCAAGGTATCGCTGGCCGCCGCCCGACGATCGGTCAACAGAATCGCGCGATCAGCCCCTCGATAGAGGCACTCGCGGAGGACGTCGCCAGCCTTGGGGGGTCCCATACTGATGGCCGTTACCGTTCCCCCATGAGCATCCCGGATCTCAAGCGCGGTCTCCAGCGCCCGAAGGTCCTCCGGGTTGAAGATCGCGGGCAGGGCGGCACGATTGACCGTGCCGTCGTCCTTCATTGCCTCGGCCGTAATGTTGGCCGTATCCGGTACTTGCTTGACGCAGACGATGCTGTCGTACGGCACTTCCTCAGCGCTCCGATTGCCTGCAAGGTAAAACCGCGGAAGATAACAGCCTTTCTGAAGCGGGTCAATCCCCGCGCATGGAAAGGTAGGTAAGCCGTATCGGTTGTTCTTGGCGGAGTCCTTGACTGGCACCGGGAAATCGTCGCCATCATACGCCATGAGAGGTGTGTTGGTGCTTCTATGATAGCGCTTTCGCCGCGTTGCGTATCTATATCGCGTCATATTGATGTTGTCATTTCGATTGCGATTGGCTAGGATTTGCAGTGCCAGGAGAGCAAAATATGATTCCCAATCCCGCAGGCAACCCGATCCTCCCAGAACAGCTTCGCGACAATCCTCCGTGGGCAGGCGCGGCCGCTGAACTGCTTTGGCATGGCGTCCGCGCGCAGTCTGCTGCTGAATACGCCGCAGATGCGTTGCCGGTGATCCTCCAGGCGGTGGGGGGGGACTTTGCGGCAATAGCCCATCCGGAAGAAGTGGGATGGCGTTGTCTGGCGGAGGCGGGGGCCCACCAACCACTTCCCAGCGACTTTCTTGCCGACGTCCTCGATCGCGAGGCTGGCGACACCCAAGACCCATGGATTGCATCACCCCTTGGATCGCAACAGGGTATTGCGCAGGTGATTGCGGTGCGATGCTCCCCGAGGACTCAACCGCCGAGCGCTCTGGCTGTGCTTGCCGCCCTCAGTCCAATCCTGGCGGAACAATTGCATGCCGTGGCTGCCCGCGACCAGGATCGCCAGCGGATTCGCCGTCTTTCCACGATCCTCGACATCGCCCAACGCTGGAACCGCACGCGAGAGATCGCCCCGCTGCTCACCCAGATGGCGGAGGCAGCCTGTCAGCTCCTGAAGGCCGACCGGGCGAGCATCTTCCTGTGGGATCGGCGGGCACATTTGCTGATCGGCCGACCGGCCTTGGGCGTCGAAGGAGGCGAACTGCGCATCCCGGATGATCGCGGCGTGGTTGGCCGCGTGATCCAGAGCGGCGAGCCGTGCCGGGTGGACGCCGCCACAGAATCGCGTCTCATTGATCGCAAAGTCGATACGACCTTGGGGTACAGGACGCAGACGATTCTTTGCGTTCCGTTGCGCGGCAGGTCCGGGGAGTTGTTCGGCGCCTTTGAGTTGTTGAACAAGCAATCGGGTCCGTTCACGGCCGATGATGAAGCCGGTCTGGTCGAACTTGCGGCGCACGCCGCGGTGGTGCTCGAAAACGTCCAGGACCGCCAGGCCCTGCTTTCGGCAAGCCGGCAAATGGCCGAAGAGGCGGCCCAACAGGTTCAGATGATCGGCCAGAGCCCGAAAATCGAGGCCCTGCGTTCGATCAT
>CAZFKF010000943.1:0-3019 GCA_964518805.1 uncultured Planctomycetaceae bacterium
CGGCTTCGTCAATGGCGCTGGCCTGGCCTCGTACCGTCTTGGACTGCGACTTTGCGAAGCACAGAGCGGACGAATCCGACAGTACGTCATGTGGGTCGCCGTGGGCACCGTGGGGCTGTTTGTGCTGGTGATGTTCCTGTGGACGCGAGCGCTGGCCGGACCGTGACGCCGGTATTCGAGAGCTTCCAATGCGATATATCAAACTGCAAACTGAGAATATCGGACATCGAATAGAGAGCGGAACGAATCATGAGTCGGTTCGATGGAAATCTGAAATCTGATACTCGATATTGTCGATTTGCAATCAAACCGGATGCCAATCTATGCCGCACGTCATTCTGAGCCTGATCGTCTTCCTCCCGGCCGTCGGGGCGATTGCCTTTGCCTTCATGTCGAAGGAACGCGAGGACTTCGTCAAGCTGTTCTCGTTTGTTCTTACGGTGGCGGTGTTCCTGCTGACCGTGTGGCTGGCGATTCCGTATTCGGGCAGCGGCGATCCTTCGCGGTTCGTCGTCGGCCAGGCGGGCATGCAGCAGGTGTTTCGGCTCCCGTGGATTCCGGCCTATAACATCTACTACGCGATGGGGATCGACGGCATCAGCTTCCCGCTGGTCCTCCTCACGTCGTTCTTGTGCATGCTCGCGATGGGGGCGAGTTGGAACATCGCCAAGCACGTCAAAGGCTACTGCATCCTCTTCCTGCTTCTGGAGACGGGGATGCTAGGTGTCTTCATGGCGTTGGACTTCTTCCTCTTCTACGTGTTCTGGGAAGTGATGCTCCTGCCGATGTACTTCCTCATCGGCGTTTGGGGCGGTCCGCGGCGCGAGTACGCCGCCATCAAGTTCTTTCTCTTCACGCTGGTCGGCAGCGTGCTGATGCTCGTCGCCATGCTGATGGTGTACTTCTCCAGCGACCTGCGCACGCTGTCGCGAACGCAGCAGACGGCAGCGCACCTGACCCGCGCCGAATACGACGAGATCACGGTCTCGCGGACCACGGGGACGGCGGGAACCCAGGGCCCGGCCGTGCACACCTTCAATATCCTCGCCCTGTCCGAGATGGGGCAGATGGAGAAATCGCCTTTCGACAAGATCCTCGTCTGGGGCAAGTCGATCCAATGGTGGGCGTTCCTTCTGTTGTTGATCGGATTCATCATCAAGGTGCCATCGGTGCCCGTGCACACATGGCTCCCCGACGCCCACGTCGAGGCGCCGACGCCGATCTCGATGATCCTCGCCGGCGTGTTGCTGAAGATGGGAACATACCGCATCATCCGCTTCTGTTACCCCATGTGTCCCGCAGCCGGATATGAGTTGGCGTGGCTGGTCTGCCGGTTGGGCGTGGTGAGCATGGTCTACGGTGCTTTGGCCGCCATGGCCCAGAAGGACTTCAAACGCTTGGTGGCCTACAGCTCGGTGAGCCACATGGGCTACGTGTTGCTGGGCATCGGCGTTTGGACCGCGACTTCCGGCACGGCGTACGTGTCCGACTATTGGAAGATGGGCATGAACGGGGCGATGTTCCAGATGATCGCCCACGGGCTGAGTTCGGCCGGCATGTTCTTTATGGTCGGCGTTCTGTACGACCGCGTGCATCACCGCGACCTCGACAAGTTCGGCGGGCTATTTGGTCGCATGCCGGTGTATAGCGGAATGGCCCTGGGGATTTTCTTCGCCGCCTTGGGATTGCCCGGGCTTTGCGGCTTTATCGGCGAAGTGTTGGTCGTCCTCGCGTCGTGGAACTACGACATGGTCCTGGCGGTGGTTTCCGCTTCAGTGGTCATACTCACGGCCGGATACATCTTGTGGACCATTCAGCGGGTCTATCTTGGGCCGGAATACAAAGGGCCGCACCCCGAAGCCCTGGTCCCGGCAACGCGCCGCGAATTGGCCATCGCCGCACCGCTGCTGGCGTTTGCCATCGTGCTGGGGGTCTACCCGCAGGCCCTGTTCCGCTATATGACGCCGAGCGTCGACCGCACGGTCACCAAGCTGGCAAACTGGACCAGAGACGTTCGCATGCGGCGGGAGCTAGGCGCACCAATTCGCCCGCCGGTTTCACCGCCCGTCGCCATGGCGACGCCGGGCATGCCGAAGACCGCGGCTCCGACGCAGCCGACTCCACCTACCGCCGCCGCCCCCAAGGAGGCCAAGCGCTAGCGCCACCGTAGCGTGGGGCAAGCGCAAGCCCGCCCTGCAGACAGTTTATACCCAGTAATCCGAGAGGCCCGAATCGCCAGCCGCCCATGAGTTTTCACGACCTGATTCAAGCCGCTGTGGACGATAGTGTGCGGAGTTCGCTGGGCGCATTCGCGCCGGAACTGGTGGTCTGCGTCACGATCGTCCTTCTGCTTCTGGCGCGCATGCTCTCGGCGGCTCGCAGCGGCCGAGCGTTCGCAATCACGCTGGCTGGATCGGCCTTCGCGCTTTGTCTGGCGGCTCCGTGGCGCTACCTGGATCCCGGGACCGCGATGGCGACCAGCGAAGTCTTCACGGGGATGCTCGTGTACGACCGTTTCTCGGTGTACATGCGCGGGCTGCTGCTGTTGTTTGCGGTGTTGTTTGTGGTTCTAACGCGGATTTCTCGCGTGCCGGACGAGGAGGACGCCACCGAGTTCTTTGTCCTCGTCCTCGGAGCCACGCTTGGGATGTGCTTGATGGTGGCGGCCAATCACATGCTCATCGTGTTTCTGGGGATCGAAATGGCCAGCGTGCCGTCGTACGGTCTGGCCGGGCTATTGAAGACGCGGCGGAGCAGCAGCGAGGCCGCGCTCAAGTTCGCCATATTCGGCGGCGCGACGGCCGGAGTGATGCTCTACGGCATCAGCCTGCTGGCCGGGGCACTCGGCTCGGTGCACCTTCCTACCATGGCAGGCCAACTGGCGGGGATCGTCTACAACGGCCTGGGAGTCGAGCGAGGGCTGGTGCTCGTGCTGGGTGGACTCATGATGGCCGTCGGGCTGGCCTTCAAGCTCTCGGCGGTTCCGTTTCACTTCTGGGCCCCGGACGTCGTCGAAGGA
>CAZFKF010000944.1:0-3017 GCA_964518805.1 uncultured Planctomycetaceae bacterium
TTCAGGGGGGTAATGGGGGGCGTGAGGCCCAGATGGCTGGTCATCGTCGTGGGGGACACCACCCAGGTAGTGCTTTGATCTTCTGGGCCAAAGCCAGTCCAGCCACCCCCGTCGGGACCGCGAGACGCGGAAAAGCCGCTTCATCACGGCATTGTAACGGACGTCAGCCTCCGGTGTGCGACCGCGGCAGCCATTGTTGGCCTCAGATGCCGTCACGCTCCCTGGCTGGGGTTGCAGCACACTCTCCGCCTTCGGTGCTTCCAACTGTCCTGGCGAGGGGCCATCGGAAGGTATTTGCGAGTGGGGCTGAACGCCGCCGGACTCTGCGGAAACACGCTTCTTGACTTCAACGCATTCCGCCGCAAGCAGTGCGCGAGCTTGTTCCATCGCTCGGGTCCCGGCCTCCAATTGGTCGCGGACCGACTGGAATTCTGCCTGCTGCCGCTCCATCTCTGCCCGCAATTGGGCGATGCGCGCTTGCTCTTCTGCCAAAGCAGCCTTCTGGCGGGCAATATGCTCCTCGGCCTGACGGCATCGGGCCTCGAATTCTCTCTGTTGTTGGCGAAGTTGAGACTCACGCTTCTGGATCGCATCGGACTGACCCGCCGTGCGGTCGACAGCTTGGCGATGCGCTGTGGCCTGCTCCCGAAGCTGCTCAGCGCGTCGGATCAGGTCTTGCTCCTGGCGCGTCTTGGCCGTTTCCCACGCCCTCTGAAGCGTGGAAAACGCGGTCTCCTTTGTTTCCAGGTCCTGAAGGCGACGTTCCAAGAGACTATCCAGTTCGGGCTGCGCGGGCGGCGCTGCCGCGGTAAGACTGAAGCCGGTGGAAGCAACCGACGCCTCGGTCGTCGGCTGCTCATAACAGAGTCTGATTTCGCCCACGGAGAGGGAACTCCCCTGAGGGAAACGCCCCACCTCTGCCGGAGAGCCGTCTAAACGAGTTCCGTTGCGGCTCAGCAGATCGACGAACCAAAGCGACCCCCCTCGCCAATAGAGCATCAGGTGGGAAGTCGAAAGATCGAAGCTGCCGATCCGAAGGGCACTGGGACGACGCCTGCCCACCAACGTGAGTTGGCGGCGGATCCGGCGGCGGGCAACTCGTTCGTTTGCGAACGAAATGGACAGTAGGGGTTGTTGTGGTTCTGGGATCGTCCCCTTCGCGCAGAGGTCCTGTGGCGGCAGCGCAACGTCATGACTCTCTCCAGCCAACTTGGCGGAAATGTGGTACTCACCGAGTGGAATCGTCTCAGAGCCCTTCAACCATCCGTGGCGAGGCCCTTCCGCGTCCGAAGCGTCGGTGAGGTTGACCCAGAAGATCCCCTCCTCCGTCGCGTGCAGGTACAGTGCCCTTTGCGGCAACCGGCGATGCGGTAACACGACGTCCGACATGGCATGCGATCCGATCCGCGCAAACGGGCGTACCGTCGTGATCGAATAGGCGCCTTCCGGCCCCGCGACCGTGACGATGATCTGGCACGAGCACCAATACGGAGAGGAAACGGCTTCGCGCGACGGCATCGACGACAGGAGTGTCCTTTCTAACGCGGGCCCTTTGCGAATCGCCTTACGATCGGGCGACCGCCACAGGTTGCGGCAGGCCAACGTGTCCACACGGCTCTTCCGTGGTTGGACCTCGCTCCTCGGATGGGCGATTCTTGCGACGTGAACGTCGCATCCAGTAGAACACCAGAGAAACCAACATCGCCACGGCAAGGCCAGCCAAATACCACGCCCTGCCGTAGCGGAACCAGTAGAACGTAAGCTTGAGGATCTCGCTCGTTACGGTGATAAACCCCTCCTCCGTTTCCCACCAGATCTCTGGGCGGAAATCCTCGCTCGGGATGGAAAAGAGACTGACTTGGCGAACCCGGTCCCCCAACACTTGGCTCAGGATCCACCGTGTCCGGCGGGTATGGAACTCGTGGGTCGGGACGATGACGTGGGCGTTGGGTGACGTCTGGAGGTAGTCACCCAGAGCCCTGGCCTCGTCGTAGGTCGAGAGAACGTTATGACCCAAAACGACGATGTCTTCACGCCGGACTCCCCGCATGACAAGGACTCGAATGGCTAGCTCGTGCTCGGGGGGGCTTATTCCGTCTCGGGCCTCGACGGGTGGGGCCACGTGAGCGACGAGGACCTTCTTGGCTAGACCGCAGCGGACCAGTGCTGCGGCAGCCAAGGGACGGGCTTCCACGCCGCCTCCGAGGACAAAAACGCAGTCGGAAGGCCGCGGTTGCTCGCCAACGTCGAGCCAGCGCACGGCGTTCCGGAGGCCCTCGTTTGTCGCCGCAGCAAATGCCGTCAGTCCCCCCAGAATGATAAGCCAGACGATCCAGCGGCGGCACCAACGTGTCATGGCCGGGTCTCCGTTCGTGCCCGGGCAACCAGCCGGTCATAGTCATCTGGCTCAAACGACGGAGGGGGCTCCGCCGACTCGCCCATCCATGCGGTGTAACCCCGCCGAAGCCAGGCCAACATGAACTCTCTAGCCCCCACTCGGGACTGCCACCAATCCGTCTCATTGTAATCGCGATGGGGCAGCGCGACGATTCGAACGCGTTGGGCGTCTTCGTGGCCGAGAACCGCCTCGAAGATCTGTCGCTGCCGAGCGCTCTCGAAACGGTCAACTAAGACGGCCACACAAGTCGTCCGCTGTTGCTGAAGCCAATGCGCAATCTGACGAGCCCCCTGCCAAACGCCCCGCGAACCCCGTCCAATAACCACAATCGGATCTTGCGGCACGCGGCGAGCCGCGAGTTCGCGTCGCGCAATCGCCTCGCCCGAGGGAAGAATACCCAACCGAACCAGGCGGCTTGCCTCGGGTTCGAGCAACACGATCCGACGCATGGGCTTCTCGCGATAGAGGCCTGCGGCAACCTCGTATCTATGATCGACACCGCTGAAGATGCACACGCAGTCAGCGTCCGCGGGCGGCTCGTCGGCAATCAATGGTCGCGCTGCCAGAGTGAGGAGGGGTCGGCGGCAGCACCAGAGGCCCACCGCCAAGACCAGTCCTG
>CAZFKF010000945.1:0-3015 GCA_964518805.1 uncultured Planctomycetaceae bacterium
GCTCTACGTGCACCTGGTAACGCTCTTGATTTGCCTGGGGTGGGCGATCGGACGGGGATCGGACGTGGTGAGCGGCGAGATCAGCCGCGGGACCATGGATCTTCTGGCCACCTTGCCGGTGCACCGATGGGCCGTCGTGGCGGTGTCCGCCACGGTGACCGCGTTCGGCACGGTGGTCCTGGTCGGCTCGCTCTGGCTGGGAAGCCTGCTGGGCCTGCACACCGCACCCCTGCCGGACCGCGTCGTACCTCGACAGTTCCTGCCCGGCGCCCTGAACCTATCGTCGATGGTCTTCTGCCTGGCAGGCATCACGGCTTTGGTTTCGGCCGCAGATCGCAGTCGCTGGCGTACGATTCTTACGGCGGGTGGGTTCTTTGCCGTGTCGTCGGTCATCAAGATGATCTCCCGATTGTGGACGCCCGGCGAGTGGCTCAAGTACCTCTCGTTTCTAACGGCCTTTGAGCCGCAGCAGTTGATCCTCATGGATTCCGATGCCCCGCACTCGATGGCGTGGTCGTACGACGGAACGCTCTTGGCCCTCGGCCTCGGGACGTACGCCCTGGCGGCCCTCGTCTTCTCCCGTCGCGATCTGCCCGCTGCCTACTAGATGGCTTCCCGCAATTCTGGAGGAAGGCAGCGTGATACTTGCACTCCGATGTCCGTTCGTCTAGGCTGTGCAGCGCTTTCCGAGGAGCGGCCGCAGGACGATTGGGTCTCAGAGCTGATCTTGCCATAAGGAGAGAATCCATGTGCCGATTCTGCGATCGAGGGGACTGTGCCGGGGAACTCACCCGCCGCGAGGTGTTGGGCGTTGCCGGCGCCGGGATCACGGCCGGCGTGATAGGCCCGCTGATGGCGACAGCCGCGACAGGTGCGGAAGCCACGTCGGACGCAGACGATCCTTTGGACGTTCGCGTGGTCTACGCGCAGCCCAAGGGCAGGCAGTGGCTCGGTTGGCCGGGAACGTTTTGGGACCCGGAAGACTTCACGGGCAAGAGCCGGGCATTGGTCGAGGAATTCGGCAAGCAACTGGGCATGAAGGTCGCGTTCGAGCCCGCCCCGGTCCACGAACCGGCCGAAGTGGAAGCGTTTGTGAAGAAGGTGAAAGCCGAGCGTCCCAAAGGCGTGGTCGTCTTTCCGCTCAACGCCGATGAGTTCATCTCGGGCGCGATTGACAAGATTGCTCAGAGCGGCGTCCCGACGGTCATTTTCTGCGGTCTGGGAATGTTCCACACGGGGTTCGCCGGCGCCGTGGTTCCTACCGCCAGACGCAAGGGCGTCTATCTTCCTTCGACGAGCGACTACGAGCTCGGTCCGGTTCGGTTCGGAATGAAGATGATCCAGGCCGCCTATCGGTTGCGCCGCACGAAGGTGGCGGTGCTTCGCGGCGCGGAGACGGCCGAGCAGAAGATGGAGCCCCTGGGACTGACGATTCGCTACTTGCCGCGTCGTCGGTTTCCCGAGACTCTCAAGACGATCCGGGAAACGCCCGAAGTCGTCGCCATGGCCGAGCAATACGCCAAGGATGCGAAGAAGGTCGTCGAGCCGACGCGGGCCGATTTGGTCAACGCCGCCAAGAACTACTTCGCATCGCTCAAGATCATGGAAGAGGAAGGGTGCCAGGGGATCTCCATGGATTGCCTGGGATTGGTGGGCAATCGCGAGATTCCCACGCCGCCGTGCCTCTCGTGGACGCGTCTCTTGGACAGTGGCCGCAGCGGCACTTGCGAGGCCGATGTCAACGCGGTGATGTCGCAGGAAGTGTGCCTCAAGTTGCTGGACAAGCCCGGGTTCATCCAGGACCCCGTCCCCGAGACCGAGCGCGGCACGCTGATCGGAGTCCACTGCGTGTGCGCCACCAAGATCAACGGGTGGGACAAGCCGGCGGCGCCGTTCTTGTTGCGCAGCCATTCGGAATCGAATCTCGGCGTGGCCGTGCAAGTGCTTTGGCAGCCGGGCCAGGAGGTGACCATCATGCAGATGGCTGGCCCGGCCAAGATGCTTCTGGGCAAAGGGCGGGTTCTGCGGAACCACGACACACCGCCAGCCGGCGGTTGCCGTACCTCGGTCGAGCTTGAGATCGACGGACCGCAAGACCCGTGCGACACCAAGGGGTTCCACCAACTGTTCATCTGCGGCGACCACGTCCGGCAGTTCAAGGCATTCGCGCAGATGTACGGCATCGCTGTCGAGCACGTTTGACGCGGCGTGCGGAATACTCAGCCGGCGGGTACGACGCGCGGACTGCCGACCCGCCGGTTCACTTGGGTGCCGCGGCGCGGTGCGCGGCGACCTCGTGGGCTTCCAGTGCGCGGCTATAGACGCTGATTTCGTCCAGCTTCCCTTCCAAAGGAGCAAAGCCGTCGTTGCGCCCGCCAAAGAACAACCGTTCACAGCCGGTGGGATAGCCCATTTCGACCTGACCGGAAATCTCAGGGGTGGGGGCGCCGTCGAGGTATACGGACATGCTCCGTCCCTGGCGCACAAGGATCACGTGATGCCACTGTCCCGGCTTCAGGACCGTTCGGCCCGACAGCACCTGGTCAAACTTCGTGCCGTTGAAGAACAAGAGCTTTCCCTGGTTCTCTGCCTGATGGGTGCCGCCGATTCCGAGGCTGTCGCCGTGGGCCGTCGCCTGCGGACCGTCATCGCCCCGAGAGAAGAGGTACGCCGTGATCGGGCGGGCCGTCGGCGACAGGTCGTTGCAGACCCAGAATTCGACGCTGTACGTGCCGGCCAGACCGCTGATCGTCGCCGTAATTCGCCCTCCCCAGAAGACGGCTGCGGGATTGGCCGGCATGGGACCGGACGACGCAATGAGATCCACACCTGCTTCGCACGTCGCCGATTGCAGGTTCCCCGAAGCGTCCTTCAACGCCTCCCTCGAAATCTCGTCCATCCTCCAAAAGGCCAGCGGCTTGGACTGCAGCACAGTCGGGCCGTATTTCTCCGCGAGTTCCGGTCCGCGAAAGTCGGTGCATCGCGTGCTCACGAGCGGTTCCGTCGGATCGACCT
>CAZFKF010000946.1:0-3012 GCA_964518805.1 uncultured Planctomycetaceae bacterium
TCTCCAGTTCACGTCGCTCGCCGATGGTCCGAGGGGCCCCGGCCGTGACACGTCCGGCGAGCGTCCCGGACCGCCCCTGCGGCGGGCCGCTGTCCGAAACATGCTGACTGTCCGCGGCCGAAGGCGCGGAGAAGCTCTCCGAGTCAAGCGTCTGGGCCTCGCGCAGATCCGCCGCCTCGGCAGCGGCCTTCTCGGCTGCCAGGTCGGCGAAGGCGACCGAATCGAGCGTCTTGTCCAGACGCTGGCCGGGGAACGTGCCGCCGCCTACCTTCTGCGGCACAGCGGGAAATGTCGCCGAATCGAGGGTCTGGTCCGTGGCGCGCGAGTCGCTGGATGGAGACGCCGTCCCAGCGCTCGGCGCCGGGGCGAACGATCCGGAATCGAGCGTCAGGTCCGTACGATGATCGAGTTCCGACGAAGGCCCTTCCTCTTGCGGCGCTGACGGGAAGACCAGCGAAGAATCGAGCGTCTGCGTGACTCTCTGCGATTCGTCGGACTCGGGAGGCACGGCGGCCGCCGGCGGCCCGGGAAAAGAGCCCGAATCGAGTGTCGGATCGGTGCGGTAATCCTGCGGCGGTGCGGATTGGTCCTTCTGCGGAGCCGGTCCGAAAGACAGTGAGGAATCCAACGTCTGTGTGACGCGCTGCGACTCGTCGGGCTCCAGAGGCAAGGCCGCGGCGGGCGATGCCGAGAAGGAGCCGGAATCCAGGGTCGGGTCCGTGTGGATATCGCGCTCAGGCGACGCCGAGAAGGACCCGGAATCGAGCGTTTGATCCGTGCTGCGAGCGACCGCACCAGGACCGTCAGCCCCTGGCCGCCCAGAAAGGGCGCCTGGCGGCAACGGGTGCATGGCCGAATCGAGCGTCGCCTGAGTGCCGCCGGGCGTGGGCGGATTCTCCGGCGCGGCATCCATGAAGAACGTCTTCTTGCAGTGGATGCACTGCCCCTGATCGAAATCGCGCTGCGTCAGCTTGCCGTCACAATGGGGGCATCTCGCCATGACCGCATCCCCGGATAACCTCTCGTCAAACACCCGTGCGTCATGCCACGCACCGCCACGTCTTCCGTTCCCATGGACTTCGCTTTTCGGCCTACCCTCGGGATGCCGTGCGTATCGAGCGAATGGATGCCTTGAGCCGTCTTCGCAGACGTGCGGTTCGGGTCAGGGTGCAACCCGAGCACTCTGCCATCGCTTCGTCGACGCGCCAAGCCCGGGGCCGGTGCGACGTCCCATGCCTCCAAGCGCCTAGGGCGGCAATCACGGTCGCCGTGCTGCCGATGTCGCCCAGGAGCGGCGAACGGGCGAGCGTCGCAAGTACCGAGGCGGGCAGAGCGTGCCCGTCCTCGGCTGCGGCCCACGGAACGTGACGGCTGCTTCCGGCGGCGACGATGTCCTCCCCGACTCCATCCTTGTCGACAATCGCCATCTCCGGCACGATCGGCCCCACGAACGCGCCTTGCTGGGACTTCGGGCCGGATTGGGGCGCTGGCTGCTGAATGGGATTAGAGCCTGGCCCTCGCTCGCGAACCGGATCGCCAAACGAGTTTCCCGACTTGTAGAACTCGTAGACCATTCGGCGGGGAAATCCCAACTCCTCCAAGTAGACCCGGTAACGCCCGTCGGGAAGGCCAATCTCCTTGAGACGCTGGAACAGTCGCACGGGATCCGCGGCGATCTCCTCGGGAATCGGAATCTTCTCGACCTCGGCCCCTCGCGGCAACACGCGAACCAAGTACCACACCTTCTGGTTTTCGACTCCCGTTTCGCTCGCCGGGCGCAACTCTTCCTGCCGGGTGGACTTCTCGTCCAAGGGAACGGTCGGGGCCTCGGCAATCGCCCTGAACTGCCCCGGTTCCTGCAATGGGGCAGGCTGAAGGTATTCCGGAATCGGCTCGCTGTAGTGGAACTGATCGGCGGCCACCTTGATTCCGCGGACGGCGCTCGTCTCGTTGAGGTCCACGGTCCGCGAGTCGTTCAGGACGATCTTCGGGTCGTTCGCCATGACGAGCCAGGTCTCAACCGTGGTCTCGATGGTCTCCAGGTAAGCCAGCGAATACTCGCGCCGCAGCGAAAACGTGATCGGTCCGGTGTTGCTCCGGTGCGTAATCACCGGCTCGCCTTGTCCGTTCTCGTCGACGAACAGGTCGATGTGGTCGCCGGCGTGGATGTGGCGGATCACCGTGGATTTCAAATCGCTCCAATAGATGTTGAGCGTGAAGTTGTATCCCCGCTCCAGGTTGTCGCCGAGCCCGGTCTGGCCGCCCATCGTGCCGTTGATCGTGTGCACGCGCTGTCCCGGGACGAGCACCTCGTACGGATCGTCGGGATCGGGCCGGAAGACCGGCGGGGCATTCGACACCTGGCCCGTGTCGACCGATGCTGCGCCTCGGTTGCTCTGCAGCGCCGCACCGTTCTCGATCGTCAGCAGTCCGCGAGCCCGGATCGTGATCGTGTCGCCGGTCACCGTCGAGAAGGAATGCGGGTGCGACGACATCTCGCGAATCGTCACGTTGCCCGAAGAGACGAAGAGAATGTCGCCGAAGGCCTGAATGCGATCGGTATGTTCATCGATCGTGCCGGAGCGTTCCACCGCGAGATTCCCGATGCGGTGGTCGCCCGGGCCGGCCATGCCCACGTCGGCGTTGATGTATACGCCTCCCGCGCCGGCATCGAGGCGCAGACTGTTGTGCTCGCCGATCTGACTGTCGATGGTGGCATCGGTGGTGAATGCGACGTCGCCGCCGGCTGAGGAAGTGTCGATCACCAGGTCGCTCCAAAGCCACACGGGCCCGTTCAGACGCGCGCCGCCGTCCTCGATGTAGAGCGACAACTCCTGTCCCGGGCCCGCGTTGAAGACAATGCCGTCGACGACCACTTTCTGGCTGCCCACGTCGATTCCGGAAACGACGACGATGTGAGAAACCGGACCGCCGTCGCCCAGGTCTCCTTCAGGCGCGTCGGCCCCGCCGAACACGACGCCGCCGTCCGCCTGAGTCACTTCCAGCCGTCCC
>CAZFKF010000947.1:0-3009 GCA_964518805.1 uncultured Planctomycetaceae bacterium
GTAGAACGTCGACTCGACCTCGGGATCGAAAAATCCCTGGCATTGGGTGCGCATCTCGAAAAGGACCTGGACCGGCAACTTGGCCCGCGAGTAACAGCGCCGGCTCGTGGCCGCGTCGTACACGTCGGCCACGATGCTGATTCGCGAGAACACGGGGATATTGTGGCCCGCCAAGGGAGGCAATTCCTCGCCGGTCCGAGGGTCCGTACGGCTGGGATATCCCGATCCGTCCCAGCGCTGGTGGTGGTTCAGGACGATCTGTGCGGCATTGCTGGGAATCTTCCGCCGCACGATTTCGTATCCGTGGATCGTGTGCCGCCGCATTTCGGCCAGTTGCGTCGCGTCCAACGGGCCCGGCTTGTGCAGGATTTCTCGGGAAATGTGCATCTTGCCGATGTCGTGCAGCAGGCAGCCCAATCCCAGCATGTGCAGGTCCTTGGCCTCACGCGCGGGCTTGAACCGCCGTTCCTCAATCAGGTAGCGGTCGAGCTTCATTCCCACCAGCAAGGCCAGATAGCAGATGTTGGTCGAGTGCGACATCAGGTAGTTGTCGAACGCGTCGAGCTTCTGCAAGAGCATGCGGCTGCCGGAACTGCCCTTGAGAAAACCGAAGAGTTCGCCGATCGACTTCTGGAACCCCGTCACGTCGAGTTCCGCGCTGGAGTCGCGGATCACGGCCTCGAAGTTCTGCCGGACGCGCGCATACACCTCGCGCTGGTGCACGCTCAGCCCCTCATCGATGATGTCCTCGAGGAACTCCATCTGGCGATGGCGGATCCAGACCTCGCTAATCCCCAACTCGCACAACCGCGGCACCAAGTCCATTGGGATCTCGCGGTCCCTTTGGAGCAGGTAGCGATACGGATTGTTGGGCAGGGGAATGGGCCTCGCGAGGATCATTCCCGGCTGGATGGAGTGGACCGGTACTCTCAGCATGACGTCGTAAAACAGGCAAAAGGTGTCGACGAACCGTTTTGCGGACGCGGCACAAATGCCTGGCTTCGTGCACGGGGGCGCATCGACCTAAACCGGCGCAAAACCCGCATTTAACCAAAGCTAGCTTATGCGATTCTTTCAGCGAGGAACTCGTGACAAAAAGCGTTACAGAGCAACTCCTTCAGGTGGATAATATTCCTTCTGCATGAGAGAATCCCGTTCGCCAGGTGGATTGTTAGTCCGTAAACAAGCAGGACCAACCCTGGCCGAAACGATGGAATCACGCTCGAGTTTCGGCAGCGACATCACGGCGTAATGCCACGTTGGGGAACGGACTGTTCCGAGATGAGTCGAGTTGCTGACCAACGGCACAATCCGCGCCGCGGTCGTCGGCCGCAATGCCCCGCCGCTCAGACTGGGCTCAAGATTCTCAGCGTCGAACTCTTGATGAGGTGTTTCACGGCTTTCCGGTACTCGACCATGTGTGGTGCCATGAGGTGTGACTCCAGGGCCTCGACGCCCTCCCATTTCTCAACCACGGTCACCACGTCGGGCTGCGGGGGCGCCTGATGCCCGATGCTGGTGTCCACGTCGATCATGGGAGCGTACTCGACGCAACCGGCCTCTGCACGAACCTTGGGAACGATCTTTCGGAACTCCAGCAAGAAGTCCTGACGGCGGCCTTCAACGACTTCGATGGCGGCGAGCACGCAGATCATGAGAGCATCGGGTCCCGGGAGCAAGCGTTGAAGGAAAACAGGTTGCGGCGTCCTACGGATGGCCGCCTACGCGCGGCCGGCGTTCTTCGCGATCGTGGCTCGGGCCAGACACTGCTTTTCCAGGACTGCGGCGTCGGGCTCGACCCCAATGCCCGGCGCAGACCACAACGGCACGCGGAGCGATCCGTCCGAAGGGTCGCGCACGGCGGCTGCCGGCTCGGCCAGATCCACTTCCAGGAGTTCCTCGGAGGCGTAATAATCCGCCGGATAGACGCAGTTCGACTTCGCGGCCAAGGCCAGTCCGTGTCGAGCGCCAACGGCACTTTGCGGCGAGGCGCCGACCCAGCAGGGCACGCAATGCTCGTGGCACGCGTTGTGGATGGCCACGGCCGGGGTGAGTCCGCCCACTCGTCCGGGCTTGAGATCGATGTATTTCGCGCTGTGCAGTTCCAGAGCCATGTCGGCCTGCTCTTGGCTGGCAATCGATTCGTCCAGACAGAGCGGCGTGCGGATCGTCTCCTGGACCATGGCGTGGCCCACCAGATCGTCGGGAGCCAGGGGCTGCTCGATCATCGCCAGGCAGAAGTCGTCGAGCCGGCAGAGCATCTCCATGTGTTCCAGGCGCAGGTCGCCTTCCACGTCGATGTGGATGCGTTGGGAGGGGAAGGTTTGCCTCACGAGATTGAGCATGTGGACATCCCAGCCCGGCCGGAACTTGAGTTCGACGCGGCCGTAGCCGGCGTCGAAGGCGCGGCCGATCCCCGCCAGAAACTCGTCGATGGCGTCCATGCGATCGAACGACGCGCCCACTTCGATCGCGTCGCGGGCCTTGCCCAGCAGTTGGGGCAACGGCTGTCCTTGGGTGCGGGCTTCGAGATCCCACCAGGCGGTATCCAGCACGGCCTTGGCGTAAGGATTGCCGCGGACCACGGCCAAACGCTCCTGGAGTTCCTGGCCGGAATGGACCGAGTGGCCCACGACGCGCGGGGCCAGCCAGTCACGAACGCAGACGAAGACCCCCGCCGCCCATTCCGGTCCGCCCAGCGGGCCTTTGCCCGGGCTGGCCTCACCCCAGCCCGAGACTCCTCCTCCGCTCATCCGCACCACGACCGTTTCCAGCGCGCTCAACGGGCCGCACGCGGTCTCGCGCGGCTTTCGCAAAGGCAAGGCGATGTGGAAAACGTCGATGGTGTCGATGTGCATGGTGGGGGGCAGGAGATCGGAGGTTCGAGGTCGGGGATCAGAGCGCGGGGATCAGAGGTCGGGGATCAGAGGTCGGGGGTGAGAGGGCGGGGGTCGGAGGGCGGGGGATCAAGAGGGCGGGGGATCAAGAGGGTGGGGGGTGAAGAGGTCG
>CAZFKF010000948.1:0-3004 GCA_964518805.1 uncultured Planctomycetaceae bacterium
AATCCAGGTTACTTCGGTGCTCCCGGAGTTTCCAGCCATCGCTGGATCGTGGGGTACATCTGTTCGAGGATCCGCTTGTCGCCGTAGTAGCGATACATCTGCCAGGGGAGCGTAATGCAGATGCCACTCCAGGCAGGGCCGCCGCCGGCAAACGTAACCGGCGGGGCTACGTGGGGCAGATCGCCGGCCTTGTCCTGGGCGTCGCGCCAATCGGCCAGCCACTTGGTGTAGAACGCCCCGGCCGCGAAGTTCGTCATCGCCGTCTCCATCGTGGCGTGCGCGTCACCGCCGTAGCCCAATCGCTCTCGGTGCGGGCAATCCACGGTGTACCCGCCCAGGCTCAAGCAGCGGTACGTCCAAAGCGTCGTCTCGTAAATCTGGTTCATAAGCGGACTGGAGCATTTGAACTGGGCCGCGCGCGGCATGTCCGTGGTGATGGCCAGGCCGCGAATCCCTTCAAGATTCGGTTTACTGGGAATGCCTTTGACGAGCACCCAGCGGAACGCGTGGTAGTTGAACCGCGTGCGGAAAGTCTCCGGACCGCCACCGCGGAGCACGTACTCTTCCATCTGGTTGTAGACCGTCATTTCGCCCTTGGGGGAGATGTGCTCGACAAATTCCAGGTGGGCACGCGTCCCGCGTGGGCCGGACAAACGCATCTCGAACCAGCCCGATAGGAGCCGGCCCATGTCGACCAGATACGTACCCGGCGACGTCTCCTTCACGCCGACGGGCCGGATCGTCTCAATGACGCGATTCGGCTCGCACGCCTGGGCCGATACGGTCACCATTGGAGGCGGGACTTCCGCGGCCTGCGCCCACCCCGGTTCGTTCAGGGTAGTCGTATTCCACTCGGGCACTTCCCGCGTAGCCTCGTAGACCTGGGGACCCAAACGCGTGGCTTTGCCCAGGAAGGAAATCGGACTGGGACGGGTCTTCCACGTGGCGTCTGTCCCAAGGGAAACGGGCTCGCCTTTTGCCCCGTGAAGGTCCACCTGAGCCATCACGATCGGCCCATCGTGTGTCACGCCGGGAATGCCGGCGACGTACCAGCCGGATCCCAGCCACAGGGCCAGGCAGTTCTTGCCCGGCACGAGCAATTCCGTCACGTCGTACGTGCGATACAGGGCCCGCTTGGCATAGTCGCTCACGGCCGGGGCGAGGGCATCGTCGCCGACCTTCTTGCCGTTGACGTACAACTCGAAATAGCCCATGGCCGCCACGTAAGCGGTCGCCTTGTGCGGTCGCGCCGGCAGAGTGACCACCTTGCGGAACCAGGGGAAGGCCGAGCCCGAGGCTCCAATCCACTTGGCCTTCCAGTCGGCCGGACGCAGAAGTCCCATGGTCCAGCGTGCCGGCCGCGACCAGTCCGAGGGCCGGCCGTCGCCGTCCCAGATGCGGACCTTCCACCAGCACTCCTGGGCCGAGGTGAGCGAGCGACCGGCGTAGGGCACGAGCGCCGACTCGTCGGATTTCACCCGGCCGCTGTCCCAGAGGTCGCCCGCATCGCGATCCAAGTTCTTGCGGCTGGATGCCACAAGCACCTGATAGGCCGACTGGCAGAGGCCGCGGGCCTTGGAGTCGGTCGACTCGATGAGCCAACTCAGGCGAGGCTGCCCGGCGTCGATCCCGAGCGGTTGCGAGCGATACTCGCACTGGAGTCCTGCGGGCCGCAACGGGCCCTGCGCTGCGGCCTGCGAGATCGCCGCCGAAAGCAAGCAGAATGTCAACGCCCCAGTTCCGACGCGCCACATCATGGCGATCATGAGTCCCTCCCGCTGCCCGCGCTAGCTTGTCGTTCGATACCCAATCGAGAGATCGCCCCCGTCGACGAGATCAGGCGCACCCCAAGCGCCCTGCGCCACGGCACTCGAAACGCGCCTGATCCGCTTCACGCGAAGTGAGCGATCGCGGGACTCTATCCTAGCTGCTCGGCAACGAACGGCCAATTGACCAGGTTCCAGAAATTCTCAACGAACTTCGGGCGGGCGTTGCGGTAGTCGATGTAGTAGGCGTGTTCCCACACGTCGCAGGTTAGCAGCGGTTTCTTTGCGGCAGTGATGGGACAACCTGCGTTGCTCGTGCTCTCGATGGCCAGCTTCCCGTCGGGACCGCGGACCAGCCATGCCCAGCCCGAGCCGAACGTGGTCACGGCCGTGCTGCTGAACTTCTCCTTGAATTGCGCAAAGGACCCGAATGCCGCGGCGATCTCGCGGGCGAGCGTCCCCGACGGCTCCCCACCGGCCTTGGGCGCGAGGCAATTCCAAAAGAAGGTGTGATTCCAGATCTGGGCCGCGTTGTTGAAAACCCCACCGGAAGACTTCTTAATAATATCCTCAAGTGGTAGACCCTCGAACTCCGTCCCCGGAATCAGCTTGTTGAGGTTGGCGACATAGGCCGCGTGGTGCTTGCCATGGTGGTACTCAAGCGTCTCGGCCGAAATGTAGGGGGCTAGGGCGTCTTTGGCATAGGGCAGGTCGGGCAGTTTTTGTTCCATCGATCTCTCCTTTCAGACAGAACCACCGCATAGTATTCCCGGGGCGGTCGATTACACTCACGGGAGCCAATCGGCAAACCAACTCACACTACCTTAGCGCGTCTCCTCTCGACAGCAAGGCTCTTGAGGGGGGTATGCTAGCTGTGTTGGTTGCATGGACCTTCGGGGGCCAGCAAGAACGGCGAACGATCAGGGCTCGCACCGGAGCGTCCGCCAGAAACGGCCTTTGATACAAGAGGGGAACCAGATACACTCCCCGCTCCGTTCACATCTGACTGCCCCATTGGACTAAGGAAGGCAAGATGGGCACGCAACCACTGGACTCCCGCCGGTCGCTTTCCGTGGCGATTGTCGCCCGCGACGACGAAGCAGTATTGGCAGATACGCTCGCCAACGTCCGCCCGTGGGCAGACGAGATCGTCGTGCTCAACGTCGAATCGAGTGACCGAACCGCGGAGATTGCCGCTGTGTTTGGGGCTCGGGTGGTCAAGGCCGCTTGGAAGGCAG
>CAZFKF010000949.1:0-3002 GCA_964518805.1 uncultured Planctomycetaceae bacterium
AAGAAGTCCACGTCGGTTTTGCCCACGGCCAATGCGGCGTCCTTCAGCCCGAAGTATCGGGCCATGGCCCTGTTGATCCGCAGGAAGCGGCTCTGGGCGTCCTTGAAGTAGATGTTGTGCGGGAGGTAGTCCATCAGAAGATGAAGCAGGGACCGCTCCTTCTTCAGTTCCTCGTTCGCGCCGGCGAGTTCCGCCGTGCGCTCGCGCACGCGGATCTCCAGGGCGTCGTGCGATTGCCGCAGGTCGCTCTGCGCCGATCGGCGCTGGATGAAATCCCACATCCCCTGCATCAGCAGCGACAACTGGCGCACGTCCCAGTCGTCGTAAGGTCCGGGCTTGTTGCCCACGCCCGCCACGGCCACGATCCGCTCGCCTTGGAACACCGGGACGTTCATATGGCGTGTCACGGCCACGTGGCCGTCCGGGGGACCCTTCTTGAGCGGATTGGGGGCCGCGCACGCGTAATCGTTGGTGATTACCGGCTTGCGCTGCCGCACCGCCTCGCCCCACAGACCCGTAGTCTCGATGGGGTAAAGGACCGGCTTGTCGATGACCGCGCAGCACTCCATCGCCGTTTTGGGCCACGAATGCACGGTGAGGACCGATTCGTCCTCGTTCATGAAGGCCAGATAGCCGATGTCGCTCTCGGTCAGTCGAACCGACTCCTGCAGGGCGAAATCCGTGATCGCCTGCAGCGGAGCGTCGGTCATCCGATTGAGATGCAGCAAGGCCTCCAATCGCGACTGCTCCTGTTGCAGCCGATGGATGGTCTGCTCCCTCTCCTCCAGTGCGATCATCAGGTCCTTCTGGACTTCCATAGCCTATGGCGTCCTTCCTTCTGAGCCCACGCGGTCGACAACCAAGGCCGACCTGGGGAAGGCTAGGAGACAAGAGAAACGCGCCACGGCGGTTCTCACTCTCTGCCAGACTAGAATCAATTCTACCCCGGACCCGCGGCATCACGCGACCGTTTCCGCGACATGTAGTCCGAGCAAGCGTTGCCGTGCCACGCCGCGGTGGCACGGGCAATCGCTCTCACTCGATCAGCCCACCACCCCCTCGGAAACGCCAGTAGGGACGCAATCCAGGAATCGCACGTCTGGCGCGAAGTGGCCAGCAGGGACGAGGCACCGTGCATCCCAGCCGTGGTTTCGGTATGGCGACCACCAATCCCCCTAAAGATCGTATAGTGTCTCGTCGACTTCGGGCTTCCTCAACCTTCGGGAGAGACTACGAAGGCCGCCGGACTCGCCGCCCCCGCCTAGCAGGGGATCGTCCTCGTCGAGGATATCACCCATTTGCTCCTCGATCTTCTCCGGATCCTCGCCCGCCTCGAGACGTCGCATGGCTTCTTCCATCTTCTCGTTCACCGGCAGGCCGGCGCCTTCGTACAGTTTGCGCATCAGGCGGGCCATCTGCCGCGGATCGTCTTCATTGATTCCGTCAGCCTCGCCGGCCAGTTGTTCCATGGCCTGCTCCAGCTTCGATTCGTCGAGGTCCGGCATCGCAGCATCCGATTCCGGGGGCTTCGATTGGCCCTTCGAGATCGCAAACCGTGATACCCTCCGCTCCAGTTTCAGCCGACCGCAGCGTGGGCAGTCGGGCTGTTTGGTCGTGTTGATCGAGCGGGAGAGAAAACTGAACACCGTATGGCAGTCGACGCAGTAGAACTCGTAGATCGGCATAAGCAGACTCTCGCACGGTCCGAGACAACGAAGATCACATCCCCGTCATCATACCTCACTGCCTGCGCGTTGGCCACGCCGCCTCGGCGCCCATCGTCGGTCGTCTCACACGCTTCGCCCGGCAATTCCCCATCAAGGTGGCCGCCGCAGGTGTCCCCTGCCGTTCATTCGTTCGCGTGGTGCGCGCCGCAGCGGGGGCATGTCTTGGTCGCACCGAGGTATTTCTTGAGATAGTAGCGGAACTGATGGTAGGACAGTCCCAGATCGCGCGCGGCCTGGGCCTGGTTGCCTCCGGACTGTTTCAACGCGTCGGTCACCATGCGCCGCGCAAAGGCGTCCAGGCGTTCCTCGAAAGAGCCGCTGCCCGGGGCCAGGTCTTCGTGGGCCGAGAGGCCCAGGTCCTCCAGGGCGATCTCGCTCCCCACGTCGCGATACGCGGCCCGCTCGATGATGTTCTTCAATTCGCGGACGTTTCCCGGGAACTCATATCCCTTCAACGCGTCGGCGGCCTCGCGCGACAGCCGCTTGCCGGCGAAACGGGGCACGTCGCGGGCAAGCTGATCGAGGAAGAACTGGGCCAGCAGGGGGATGTCGCCGGGCCGGCGCCTGAGCGGCGGGACCTCCAGGGTCTCGAACGCCAGCCGGTCGTACAGATCGGCCAGGAACCGCCCCTCGCGAATC
Organism: uncultured Planctomycetaceae bacterium; assembly: GCA_964518805.1. Classification (GTDB taxonomy): domain Bacteria; phylum Planctomycetota; class Planctomycetia; order Pirellulales; family Thermoguttaceae; genus CALFBP01. The sequence goes on from CAZFKF010000949.1 coordinate 2,367, forward strand.
GTCTCGCGCAGGTCGCGATTGGTGGCGGCGATGATCCGCGCCGCGGTCTTGAGTTCCTCGGCGCCGCCCACCCGGGTGAAGGTGCCGTATTCCACGACGCGAAGGATTTTTTCTTGAAAGGCCAGGGTCATGTTGGCGATTTCGTCGAGGAACAGCGTTCCGCCGTCGGCCTGCTCGAAGCGGCCCTCGCGGGCCGCGTCGGCGCCGGTGAACGCCCCTTTCTCGTGGCCGAACAGTTCGCTTTCCAAGAGTGAATCGCTGAACGCCGCGCAGTTGACCGTGACCATGGGGCGAGATGCCATTCCGGAGGCCAGGTGAATGGCCCGGGCCACAAGTTCCTTGCCCGTGCCTCGCTCGCCGAGGATCAACAGCGGTCGCGGAATGGGGGCCACGCGCTGGATCTTTTCGAGCAGCTTCCTGATGGCCGGCGATTTGCCCACGATCTTCGCCCGGCCGGCCAGCGTCTCGCGGAGCAGGGCGTTGTCCTGGTCGAGCTGCCGGTTGCGATCGATCACGGCCACCAGGCTGCGGAGCTTGCCCAGCAGCGTGGCGATTCGCTGGCGAAGGTTGTCGCCGCGCACGAGGAAATCCGTGGCGCCGGCCGCGATGGCCTGGGCCGCCGATTCGACGTTGCCC
>CAZFKF010000950.1:0-3000 GCA_964518805.1 uncultured Planctomycetaceae bacterium
AAATCGAGAAACTGTTCACGATGTGGGACCATTGGGGTTGGCACCGCGTGACCGTCTACGGCGACCTCAAGGAGCCGGTCTTCGCCTTGGCCGCCGCCATGGGCTGGAAGGTCGTCGAGGAGGCGTAGGCCGCCGCGGCGTGTGAATGGCACAATACTCGTGGCTTCCGAAGCCTCGGCGACTTCGGAAGCCATGTCCTTCTTCGCTGCGCACCGCTCTTGCCCGTGACCCGGGAGCAGGCGGCAGCGTTCGGCGAAAACTGGAAATAATGGCCAAAGCAATTGGCGCGCCGATGAAACCGACGCACTGGACGCTTCGCTCCCGAACGCTCGCCCTGGGGAGGCGTCCGCTGTTGATGGGCATCGTCAACGTCACGCCGGATAGCTTTTCCGACGGTGGCAAGTTCTTCGACCCGGGCGCCGCGGTGGCCCACGGGTTGGAGCTGGTTGCCCAAGGGGCCGATCTCCTCGACGTGGGCGGCGAAAGCACGCGGCCGTATTCCCCGCCTGTCGATGCGGAGGAGGAACTTCGCCGCGTGCTCCCGGTGGTCAAGGCCCTGGCGGTGCAGGCCCAGGTTCCCGTTTCGATCGACACCTCGAAGGCTGCCGTGGCCCAGGCCGCCATCGAGGCGGGCGCGGAGATCGTCAACGACGTGACGGGCCTCGAAGGCGATCCCGCCATGGTGCCCGTTGCCGCCCGAACCGGCGTGGGCGTCTGCGCAATGCACATGTTGGGGACGCCGCAGACCATGCAAGACCGCCCCCGGTACGAGGATGTGGTCGAGGCGGTGTCCAAGTACCTGGGCGCCCGGCGAGACGCCCTCGTGGCAGCGGGAGTTGCCCTGGAACGGATTGCCTTGGACCCGGGAATCGGCTTCGGCAAGCGGACCGAGCACAACCTGGAACTCCTTTCGCACGCTTTCCGGTTCCACGCCTTGGGATGTCCCGTGCTGATCGGCCACTCGCGCAAAGGCTTCATTCGCCGAGTGCTCAACGACTCCAATGCGGATCCCCTAGCCGGCACGATCGGCGTCGCCTTGGCCATGGCCCGGCAGGGCGTGCAGGTACTCCGCGTCCACGACGTTGGCCCGGTGCGGGAAGCCCTGTTGCTCTTTGAGGCGGCAGCCGGGTACGGTGACTGACCCCAAGGATTCTGACGCGCCAGATCGGTCGTCGGCGACAAGGGGTCCGCGGGTCGTACGTTGATCAGGCGACGCTGTCAGGGGCGAAGCAGGGTGGTCGGATCTGCGACCATCAGACCCGCCACTCGCACCACGCAAGGCGGCGTCTTCCGGGCGTTCTTCTTTCGGCAATACCCCCACAAGCCTCCAGTTGCAGAACTGCTGGGCGAAGGTAGGCCAGGTTGACATCGTCGACCGTCGGCATTATCGTGCGATACGGGGACGGGTGGCTCGCGGCTGCGGCCAGGCGGCAGAAGGCGGACTTGGCCAGGGCCTCATAATGGCGGCCCCTAATATTGTTGCCGTCCGCATCGAGGAGTGGCTTCTGACTGCCGGTGATCGACGAATACCACGACTGATCCCAGTTGCGAAAGTGGGTGCCATCGCGGCGGCACCTTTTACCCATCTCTTGCACCCTACAACTGCAAGTTAATCGCAGCCTTGGTTGGATCCAAGCTGTAAATATATTGCCATGAACGACATGCGTCAATTCTTCAGCGTATAATCGACGAGTATGTCGATTATTGAGATTCACGGGCTGTCGAAGTCCTTTCGCATTTACCAGAAGAAAGAGGGGCTGTGGTCCTCTTTGCGGGGGTTGGTGCGCCGCGAGTATCGCGTTGTGGAAGCCGTGCGCGGCGTGGACCTGCGGGTCGAGCAAGGCGAGTTCGTGGCGTTTCTGGGACCCAACGGTGCTGGCAAGACCACCACCCTGAAACTCCTCTCGGGAGTTATTACGCCTACAGCCGGCACGGCCCAGGTTCTTGGACACGTCCCTTGGAAGAGGGAAAACGCCTACCGTCGGCGTTTTGCCCTGGTGATGGGCCAGAAGAACCAGCTTTGGTGGGACCTGCCGGCCGCCGAATCGTTCCGGCTGCATCAGCAGATCTATCGCATCGAAAGGGAGCAGTTCGAGCGAACCCGCGACGAGTTGACTTCGATGCTTTCCGTGCGTCAGCTCCTATCGCAGCCGGTGCGCGAGCTTTCGCTCGGCGAGCGGATGAAGATGGAGTTGATCGCCGCTCTGCTGCACTCCCCGGAAGTCTTGTTTCTCGACGAGCCGACGATCGGCCTCGACGTCGTGGCCCAATACAACGTGCAGAACTTCCTTCGCCATTACCAGGAGGCCCGCAGGGTCACCGTCCTTCTGACCAGCCACTACATGAAGGACGTGGCGGCCCTGTGCCGCCGCGTGGTGGTGATTTCGCTGGGCCGGATCATTTACGATGGCTCGCTGGCCGGAATCATCGACCGGTTCGGCGGCCACAAGGTGATCTCCCTGCAAATGAACCATGGCCAGGCGTCGGCCGACATGGGCCGCTACGGCGAGGTCATTTCCGTCGAGCCTCCGCGGGTGAGGATTCGCGTGAGCCGCGGCGTCGTGCCCCAGGTGCTGGCCACGATCCTGGCGAACCACTCCGTGGAGGACGTCAGCGTCGAAGACCCGCCCCTGGAACAGGTGATCGCGGAGATGTTTGCCCAAGAGGGATCGGGAATTCGCGGATGAAAGGTACGGGAGACAACGCCACGGAGACGCAAGCGTCGAATGAGTGTCCGTGTGCGCGCCACCCCCCGACTCCTCCGCTTCCTCTCTCTCCATCTTCCCCACTCTCCATCTCCCCGTCTTCCGTCATCTCCCCCTCGCCCGCTCTCCCGCTCTCCAGGTCATCTTTCACTAGCCGCGCCGCCGTCTGGTGGACGATTCTGCGGATCAGCATCGAAGAGCGGCTGGTCTATCGAGGCGACTTCGCCCTGGGCACGCTGATGCGGTTCTTGCCCATCGTGACGCAGATCTTACTCTTGGCGGCCGTATCCTCGGC
>CAZFKF010000951.1:0-2995 GCA_964518805.1 uncultured Planctomycetaceae bacterium
CAATGGAACAAAAATCGCCAAACGCGACTAGATCAGTTTTCACCTCCCCACTCCCAACCCTTTCGGTACTGGTCCTTGAGGAAACGCTGTGCCTCGGGCGCGTTCGTGGCTCGCATGGCAGGGCCGTCCCAGGTCAGGGTCTTCTTGGTCCGCAAGGCCACGTTGCCCAGCAGGACGATCTCGGTCAGCCGGGCGCTATACTCGAAGTTTCCACTGGCCGGCTTGCCGCCCTTGCACGCCGCCAGCCAGTCGGCGTGGTGGCCCTTGCTGCGAGGCAGGGTCTTGGCGGGCCGCTTGTACTCGCGGTGCAGCGACAAGGGCAGCAGCCTGGGCATGCCCGCCCAGCCGGGGCAGGTGATCATGCCCTTGTCGCCGATGAACAAGATTCCGTTGCCGCCCTCGCCCAGGCGCTGCCTGGGGTCCTTCGGATCGATGCCCTTGGGAATCGGCGGGAGGAGTCCGCCGTCGTACCAGGTCAAGGTCACCGCCGGCATGTCGCCTCGCGGCCCGAAATGGTAGCGATGGATCGCGCCGCGAAGCGACGCCGCCTCGTCGTCGATCTCGGCCGACGTGGCTTCCACGCTCGACGGGTGCTGCAACTTCAGCGCCCATACGGCCGGGTCGATGTTGTGGCACGCCATATCGCCCAGCGCCCCGGTGCCGAAGGCCCACCAGCCGCGCCAGTTGTACGGGGCATAGCTCGGATGGTAGGGCCGGGGCTCACGAGGCCCCAGCCAGAGGTCCCAGTTCAGCCCGCTCGGCACCGGAGGCGTTTCGCGCGGCCGCCCAGGCGTCTGCACCCAGCGGCCGACGTCGCTCCACGCGTAGACCTCGCGCACCGGGCCGATCGCCCCGTCCCAGATCCATTCGCATGTCTGGCGGATGCCCTCGCCCGAGTGCCCTTGGTTTCCCATCTGCGTGGCAACCCCCGTCTCCTTGGCCACGCGGGCAACCTGCCGAGCTTCCCAGACGTTGTGCGTCAGCGGCTTCTCGCAGTAGACGTGCTTGCCCATCTTCATGGCCGTGACGGAAACCAGGGCGTGGGCGTGATCGGGCGTGGCGCAGAGGATCGCGTCGATGGCCTTCTCCTTGTCGAGCATCTTGCGGAAGTCCTCGTACGCAGCGCAGCGATAGCCGGGCTTCGCCTGGCCGTAGTGCTTCTCGACCTCGTCCTTGACCGGCAAACGCCCGCCGAAGCCTTTGTAGTAGTACTCATTCAGGTCGGTCTTGTCCGTCACGTCGCAGACGGCGATGACCTGGGCCTCTTTCTCGTAAAACAGCGTCCGCGTGTTGCCTCGCCCCTGGCCTCCGGGGCCGACGATCGCCACGTTCACCGTTTCGCTGGGCGGCACGAACTTCGTCCCGCCCAACACGTGGCGCGGCACCAGCGTGCACGCGGCGGTTGCGGCAGCCGCTTGGAGGAACTGCCGACGGGACGGCCGAAACGCGTTCTTCTTCACGTTCATGAGGTCTTCTCACAGGATGATCGACAGGCAACGAACCCGCGGCTGGAAGACGAAATGCGCGAAGACCGCTGGCGACGAAGTCCCGCGCACCGGACGGGAAAGATCTCCGCAACGGATACCACGGCAGTCCCCAAGCGCCTATCCAGCCCACTCGTTCCCCAGTCGCTATTGGAATCCCCGACGGGGCGCCGCGTCAATCGCACCCCCTGATTCTTGGGGGGCGACGTTGGTCGGCCGGGCTTTCCACCGCGATCCGGGCGGGGTAAGCTCATGGGGTCGTTTTCTGCGATTGGTCGAGTCAGGGAAGGAGCAACGTACGATGAAGACAGTGGGTGCGGCAGTCGTCACGATCGTGCTGGCAGCGTCCTCCGTGCAAGGTCAGGATCCCGGGGTGAAGGACGATCTTCCGGCGCCACCCGACGGGCGAGCGTGGAAGCTCGTCTGGCACGATGAGTTCGACGGCGCCAAGCTCGACGAAGCCAAGTGGGACATTCCCGAATACAAGCGTCGCGACGCGTACTGGACGCGAAACGCCATCGTCCTGGACGGCCAAGGCCACCTGGCCATCCGTACCTTCAAGGAAGGCGACAAGGTCTTCGACGGGTGCGTACGCACCAGGCGCAAGTTCGAGCACGCCTTCGGCTACTACGTGGCCCGCATCCAACTCCAGAAGCAGCAGGGCCACTGGTCGGCGTTCTGGCTGTACAACGACGGCGTGGGCAAGGTGGGCGATGAGGGCCGCGATGGGACCGAGATCGACATCATGGAGAAGCCCTGGCTCGACGATCGGATCAACTTCGCGCTGCACTGGGACGGATATGGTAAGGAACACAAGTCCGCGGCGAAGGTCGTGAACTCGCCCGGAATCATGGCCGGGTTCCACACCTTCGGCCTGCTGTGGCTGCCGGACCAATACGTGTTCACTATCGACGGCAAGGAGATGTGGCGGACCAAGGCGGGCGGGGTTTGCCAGACGCCGCTGTACATCAAGCTCAGCGACGAAGTGGGCAGTTGGGGCGGCGACGTCAAGCGAGCCGATCTTCCCGATCAATTCCTGGTGGACTACGTGCGGGTCTACGACCTGGTCGAGAAGTAGTCGGGACGCCCTGTCCTTCCATCACGCATCACGGTTTCGTCCCGGCGCAGCGGACCGGTTGGGCCCCCACGGACGCGATCCACTGCCGTGTCCATTCCACGGCGGGCAGGCCCATGTCGCAGACGTTGCTGGCCAGGAAGATCATTCCTTCGATCCTGCCATCGTGGAGCCATTTGAGGCCCATCTCACACTGCCGCTTCATCCGCTCCACGGTCATCGGCTTGTTGGCGCCGTAGTCGAACAGGTAGCAGCCCAGCACAATGGGCTTGGGACGCACCAGCCGCTCGATCTTCGAGAAGTTGGACTCCAAGTTCATCAGGTCGTCCGAGTACCAGGTCCACAGCGCGATCTTGTCCACCTCGTCCACGTGCGGAACAATGCGCGGCCAGATCTGGTGCGTGTAGACCACGCAAGTCACCGGCAGTTTCCGGCC
>CAZFKF010000952.1:0-2989 GCA_964518805.1 uncultured Planctomycetaceae bacterium
CATCCCCGGAATGATCGCGCACCCAGAGAGCGTGTGAGCCTTTCGTGGCTTGGGACGGCGGCCAATACCTCTGTAGAAGGGCATTCGTTTGGTTCGTTCGATCGCGAGAAACCACCAAACGCACCTTGCACATATCGCAGGTCCTCGTGCAAACTGTAGGGATTGAAGAGATCTGCGAAGTCCGTGAGACTTCGGGGGGCTGCCACGCTTCAAGCTTCCCAGGGCCGAAAGGCATGAGGGTCACCCCCCTCGCTTGGAGCGTCCGGAACGATACGTCATTCGCAGAGACACCCTAAACTGCGCCACTGGCCGCCCATGGCTTGATCTCCGCCCCTAGTTCGGAGTCCCCAAATCCGAGTCCCTGATTCCAGCCCCTAGCCTCTTCTCCATGCCCGGACGCATCATCGCCATTGGCGATATTCACGGTTACGCCGACGCCCTGGAGGCTCTCCTCGCAGCCATTGAGCCTCAGGCGGACGACACCTTGATTCCATTGGGGGACTACGTGGACCGTGGGCCGGACTCGCCGCGCGTGATCGAGATGTTGATCGCGCTGGCCGGGCGTTGCCAGCTTGTGCCCTTGTTGGGCAATCACGACGAGATGCTGATAGATCTGCACCACGGAAGTTCGGGACTGAAGGATTGGCTCTCCTGGGGCGGCAAGGAGACGTTGCAAGGCTATCGCTGCAAGCACCCCAGAAAGGTGCCCACCGCGCACATCGATTTCCTGAGACAGTGCGTCACGTACCACGAGATCGAAACGCACTTCTTCGTCCATGCCCGCTACGATCCGGAGTTGCCGTTGGACTGGCAGCCGTCCAACCTTTTGCGTTGGGCCTCGCTCCGGCCGGACCCTCCCGGGCCGCACTGCTCGGGCAAGATCGCCATTGTCGGCCACACCGCGCAGCGGGATGGCAAGATCCTGGACCTGGGCCACCTCAAGTGCATCGACACCGCGTGCTACGCCGGTGGGTGGCTCACCGCGCTGGATGTCCTGAGCAATCAGGTGTGGCAGGCGGATGCAAAGGGACGGTTGAGGGAGAAAGGATGAAGGATCGGGCGAGGAGAGGAGAAATCGTGGCGCTGGGACACGAGCGACGGAACGCCACCTATGGCCGGGCGGCGCCCCAATGCCGAAATCGAAATCGGTCACCTCTCGACCGCGCTGGTGTATTTGGGCAACCTGGCCATGCGCGTCGGGCGCTCGCTGAACTTCGACCCGCGCACCGAGCAGATCATCGGCGATGAGAAGGCCAATGCGTTGCTGTCCCGCAAATACCGCCAAGGGGGGCATTGGGCGATGCCCCGCGGAGTGTGAGAACCGACTATGAACCACCACCGCTTGCTCGTTTCATTCGTCCTGGTTGCGACCGCAACATCGCTGGCCGCCGACGGCCGTATCATTGCGGCAGATTTCGCCGTCCAGCAGAAGGCCGACTGCGTGACCATCACCGACGGCGGCCAACCGGTGGCGACCTACGTGTTGCGCGACGACAAGATCTTGCGCCCGTACTTCGCCAACGTCCATGCGCCCGGCGGGATTCAGGTCACGCGCAACCATCCGCCGGTATCGAACGTGGATGCGACGGATCACGATACCATGCATCCCGGGGTGTGGCTCGCCTTCGGCGACTTGAGCGGGCAGGACTTCTGGCGGAACAAGGCCAGGATTGTTCACCTGCGGTTCGTCGAGCCGCCCGCGATCCGCGACGGCCAGGTCGCCTTCACGGCGGAGAATAGTCTCCAGGCGGCCCACGGCGCTGAGGTCTGCAAGCAGACGTCGCGGCTCACGCTGGCTGCACGTCCGGCCGGCTATCTCTTGATCTGGGAGGCGATTTTCCGGCCGGAGCAGCGCGAGATGGTTTTCGGCGACCAGGAGGAGATGGGACTGGGCATTCGCGTCGCCACGCCGATCGCGGTCAAGCAGGGCGGGACCATCCTCGACGCCTTGGGACGCCGTAACGAACGCGAGGTGTGGGGCAACTCGGCCGACTGGTGCGACTACAGCGGGACCATCGCCGGCCGGCACGGCGGCATCACTACCATGTGCGATCCCCGGAACTTCCGGCCGAGCTGGCATCACGCGCGGGACTACGGCGCGCTGGTGGTCAATCCCTTCGGGCAGCAGGCGTTCCGCAAGGGCCCGGTCAGCAAGGTGGTCGTCAAGCCTGGCGAATCGTTCCGGCTGCGCTACGGCGTGCTGCTGCACTCCGGCCCGCCATACGCCGCGCCCGATCTAAAGGCCGCGTACGCCGATTTCGTGTCCAGACTGTGACTCTTGTCGCCGTGGGAGAAAGAGACTCTTCGCCAGTGTCGAATCGAGTGTCAGTCGGAAGACCACGAGAGGGATCAATAGATGGTGCAGAGGTCGGCAATCCTGGCGGCGATGCCTATTCTGGCCCTGGCTGGTGATCTCCTGGTGGCCTCCGACACCCCTTGTCGAGAGCAGCCCCTGTCGGCGTAATCGTTCACAGGCCGGAGGGGTTTTTCTTGGAAGATTGATCTGGACATGGAGGGGGTGTTCGGCGACAACAGTGGCATGTCGCTGGGAATCACGGAAGAAATCATCGCTCGCCAGCCGCCGGAAGCCCGGGCCATCATCCGCCTGTTGTAGGCGGAGATTGCCAGACTGGAGGCACGGGTCAAGGAGTTGGAAGGCGGGCGCAGATCGTCCGCATCTGGCACATCACGCCTGATTCGTGGCGTTGGATCTTCTGACTGGCCGCGGGCCCGGCCCTGATCGGCGTGCTTGTCCTCGTCGGGTTGCCCGAGTCGCCTCGGTGGCTAGCCCACCGGAGCGCGGTTCGCCAACCAGCCGCCCCGATTCGAGCACTCTTTCGGCCGCCGCTCTTTCGGCTGACGCCCGCTGGATCGACATGACTGGACAACGAAGGCACGAACACTATGATGATTGCCGAGGTGGAGTCGATGTCAGATCGCGTGGAAGGACCGCGCACGCCAGCGACAGGGAAAGTCCGATGGGCAGCAA
>CAZFKF010000953.1:0-2989 GCA_964518805.1 uncultured Planctomycetaceae bacterium
CGACCGTGCAGAGTTCGGCCGAGCTGTCGCCTCCGTGCGCCCGTTCAGGACGATTTGGCCTGCGACTGGCCGCCCGGCCGGTGGATCCTAAGACCCCACCAATGTGGCTCGAATCACCGCCGATATGGATCACCGCCCCGCCGGTCCCCGTCACGGCTGGCCAGACGTTTCTCATCCACGGATGGATCCAAGTTCGGCAACCGATTCAGGCCAGCGTTGACGGACTGCTGATCGTCGACTCGCTGGGAGGCGAACCGTTGGCCGAACGCGTGCGCGGCACCACGGGATGGCATGAGTTTCGGCTGTATCGAGCGGCGTCTCAGTCGGGCGTGCTGAACGTGACGTTCGCCCTCAGCGGGCTCGGCGAGGCCTGGCTGGATGATGTGACCATCCAGGCCGTCGCACCGTAAGACCGATTGCCGATTGGCGAGGGCCGCCTGGCGTACCCCTTGGTGCTGCCGGGATTCCAGCTCCATAGCTTGCTGTCGGGTGCCATTCCAAGTACCATCGAGGGCAATCCACGCAAAACGTTCAGACGCGCTTACGATCATGACAAGAGACCCTTCGGCGGTGGCCCCGCGCCGCGGCTTCCTGACCTCGCTGGCTGGCGGCGGGCTGGGATTGGCTGCGTTGGCAGGCTGCCGGGCAACAACCGAGACCGCATCGAGCGCGGGCCAGGATCGGCCGCGGCTCCGCGTGGCTATTTCCAACGCCGGCTTGCAGACCACCTGGTGCAAGCTGGGGTACGACACCGCCATGCTCTGGGCCAAGCTGCTGGATCTGGACGTCGTCTGGTTCGACGGCGCCCTGAACCCCCAAGAGCAGCGGAACAAGATCGAGATGCTCGCCGGCGAATCGTGGGACTTTTGCTGCTTCCAGGCCCTGCAAAGCGACATCCTGGTCGAGCCCGTGCGGCAGCTCAAAGGAAAGGGCATCCCGGTCATTTCCATCGACACGCTGCTGACCGACAAGGAGCGGCTCCGCGAGGTTGGCGTGTGGACGCACATCGCGGCCAATCACCAGCAGATCGCCGAATCCAGCACGCGGTACCTGATGGAGAAGATCGGCGGCAAGGGCAAGGTCATCCACATTGGCGGGGCCAGCGCTCACAGCGGGGCCCGCGACCGCGAGAAGGGCTTCCTGAAGGTCGTGGCCGGCTATCCCGGCATGGAGGTCCTCGGCGGTGGCGTGCGCTGGTGCGACTGGAAGCCGGAGAAGGCCCGCGACACCTTCGATTCGCTCATCTCCCAGACCCGCGAACCCATTGCCGGGGCCTTCTTCCACAACGACGACATGGCGTTGGCCAGCATCCCGGGCCTGGCCGGCACCATCCACCAGAAGATGGTCGTCACGGCTTGCGACGGCCAAAAGGAAGGGCTCACCGGCCTGCGCGAAGGCAAGCTCGCCGCCACCACGGTAAATCCCACGTGCATGCTTCACTCGTGGGCGTTGATCGTCGGCCAATTCATCGTGCGCAATCGCGAAAGGCTTGAAGACGTGCCGCCCGAGATCGCCTGCCCTTCTCCGCTGGTCGCCAAGGAGACGGGCAACCTGGAGGCCATGTTCTGGCTCTCCGATCCCAAGCACTGCATGGTGTAACTGTTTTGCCCCCCAAGGGGCAACTGATAGTAGCCCAGCGATTCATCGCTGGGATGGATGACCAACCGAGCCACAGCGTCCTGAAGGGACGCTTGAAACGAAGGCGTAGGGAGTTTTCAAGCGTCCCTCCAGGACGCACGGCCATTGGGAAGCCAAGTCTCCCAGCAATGAACTGCTGGGCTATTGCCGAACGTCCCTCCGGGACTTTCGAGCCGCACCTTGATGGAGGAACCGCATGTTCGTCATCGTATCCTATCCGCTGGCAGTCTTGTTTTGTGTGGTCACGATGCTCTGTTGGGGATCGTGGGCCAACACGCAGAAACTGGCCGGGAAGACCTGGCGGTTCGAGATGTTCTACTGGGATTACGTCTTTGGCGTGATGCTGATGGCCCTCCTATTCGCTTTCACGCTGGGAAGCATCGGCAAAGTCGGCCGCAGCTTCTTTCGAGATCTGCGCCAAGCGGACAAGCGCAACCTCGGGTCTGCGTTTCTCGGCGGCATGGTCTTCAATGCAGCGAATATTCTCCTCGTGGCCGCCATTGCAGTGGCCGGCATGTCGGTGGCGTTTCCCGTTGGAATCGGGCTGGCGCTCGTCTTAGGAGTGCTCGTGAACTATTGGGCGGAACCCAAGGGAGATGCGATCAAGCTTTTCGTCGGTGTGGCGTTGATCGCCGCGGCGATTGTCGTTGACGCTTGGGCTTACGGCACGCTTCCTGGACAGAGCCAGGGAGGCGGCGTTGTCGGGCTCGGCCTGTCGGTGCTCTGCGGCTTGCTCATGGGTTTCTTCTACCGTTTTGTGGCCGCGTCGATGCCAGAGCCAAAGCCCGAGAACTTCGTCCAGATGCCCGCCGGGAAGCTCAGCCCCTACACGGCGATGGTGTTCTTCTCCATGGGCATCGTTGCCAGCCAATTCCTTTTCAACTTCGCGAATATCATCAACGCGCTGACAACGGTGCCGTTCGTGACCTCGGACTACTTCCGCACCGACTTCTCGGTGCATTTTTGGGGCATCTTGGGAGGCATGATCTGGGCCGTAGGGATGACGTTCAGCATCATCGCATTCGGCCGCGCCGGCCCGGCAATCTCGTATGGCCTGGGACAGGGAGCCACCATGGTGGCGGCGTTTTGGGGCGTGTTCATTTGGAAGGAGTTTCGCGATGCCCCGCCGCTTGCCACCACGCTGATCTGGCTGATGTTCGCAGGTTACATCCTCGGCTTGGCTCTCATTATCCTTGCTGGCATGAAGAAAGAGGAGGCGCCCGCGTGAACAGCACTCCACGCATCGTCGTCGTCGGCAGTTCCAATACCGACATGGTGGTCAAAAGCGATCGTTTGCCGGCGCCGGGCGAGACGGTGACCGGCGGGCAGTTCCTCATGGCCGCCGGAGGCA
>CAZFKF010000954.1:0-2988 GCA_964518805.1 uncultured Planctomycetaceae bacterium
GTCACGCGGCGCAGCCGCAGGTCGGCATGGAGGGGACCGCGGCGATTTCCATGCTCACCCGATGCTTCGCATCGTGAGGGCATGCCACACTCGACTCGAAGGGGTGCTCGTCGGCCGCAGCATGCGCGAGCCTTGGCGCCTGTAGTCGCGAAACGCCGCTTGGCGACGCGATCTTCACGGGACCACGGTCAGCAGCGTCCAGTTCGCCGCGGGCACGCGGTAGAAGAAGAACGAGGCAGCCTGGCCCGTCGAAAAGTCCACGGCGCGGGCCGCTCCCACGGGTGACCGGTCCCACTGCCGGATCAGGTCACGGAAGCTCTCGTCCATCGGGATCGCGGCGAGATCCGATTCGAGGCTGGGGAACTCGTAGCGATCTTCGCGATGCGAGAGAATCCGATGTCCGGAGCTGACCACGAGGCAGTAGCTCTGGAGACCCACGTCCAGGCTATCGATTCGGGCACGGAAGTCGCCGAAATAGTCCATGGCAAGGTCGGCAGCGACCACGCCGATCAAGCGGCCGTTCTGCCGGATCGGCGACGAGAAGGTGACCATCGGCGTGCGGTCGCCGCCTTCTCCGATGTAGGGTTCGCTCCAGCGGCCCTGCGGGCTGTCCTTGGCCGCACGATACCACTCCCACTGCCGATAGTGCGGCTGGTAGGCCGGCGGCAAGAGTTGCTTGACGGCCAGTCCTCCCTGACGCCGGAAAGCGTAGAGCGCAAAATCCTCCCGCTCCTTGCGCCATTCTCGCGGCTCGAAGGCTACGCACAGGCCGAAGATCAGCGGGCTTTTGTTGAGCATGTCCTTCAAGGCGCGCTCGATCTGCGGTTCATCCCAGTTGCGGCGATCCTCCAAGAGCGTGGCCATCGCCAAGGGCACGGCCGCCAATTCCCGCAGGTCGCCGTCCACGCGTTCGGCAATCTCCTGGGTCAACGTGCGATGCAGCGACGCCTGGGTCGCCAGGACTTGCCGATGTGCGCCTTCGGTGCGTTCCAGGGCTTGCGAGAGGCGGTGGTTATAGACCAGCACGGTTGACAGAACCGCGGCGACGGCCGCCGCCGCCACGACGCATAGCGCGGTCAGGCTGGGATGCGCCCGGCACCAGCGCCAGCTCCGCTCCAAACTTCCCACGGGCCGCGCGCGGATGGGTTCGTCGGCGAGGAACCGCTCCAGGTCCTCGGCCAATTCCTTTGCGCCGGCGTACCGCCGGCCCGGCTCCTTGGCGAGGCATTTCAGACAAATCGTTTCCAGATCGCGAGAGGCCTTGGGCTGCCATTGCCGCAGCGGAATCGGCTCCTGCTTGACGACCAGTTGCATCGTGTCCAACGCGTTGTCGGCCAGAAACGGCGGGCGCCCGGTGATCGCCTCGTAGAGCACGGCCCCCAAGGCGTAGACGTCGACCGTGGGAAGCAGCTTGGCGCGGGTGCCCAGGACTTGCTCCGGGGCCATGTAGCTCGGCGTGCCCGCCGCCAGGCCGGTCCGCGTGTGAAAGGACGGCGACTCGAAGTGCCGGGCCAGGCCGAAATCGCAGATCTTCGGCGTGCCGTCGGCCGAGAGGAGGATGTTGGTGGGCTTCAGATCGCGGTGGACGACGCCCTGTCCATGGGCCGCGTGGATGGCGCGGGCCAACACGGCAACCAACTCGGCTGCCTTGCGGGGAGGCCAAGGCTTGCCCGCGAGGTTTCTCGCGAGGTTTTCGCCCTCGACATACTCCATGACCAGAAACGGCTGTTGGTCGTGCTGGCCGATCTCGTAGATCTGGACGATATTCGGGTGTTGCAGGAGGGCCATGGCCTTGGCTTCCTCCAGGAACCGTTGCCGCGACTCCTCCCGAATCGTTCCCTGGGGCAGAATCGTCTTCAGGGCCACGATTCGTCCGAGGGCCGTCTGGCGGGCCTTGAACACGACGCCCATCCCGCCGCGCCCAAGTTCTTCCAGGATCTGGTACTGTGGGATTACCGGCCAAGCGGGGTGCGGCACGGGCGGCAAAGCGGCGGGCGGCCCCCCGATGATTTCCGTGCAGGCGACGTAGCTGCCGGTCGGCGAAATGCGGGTGTTGAGGACGGCGTTCATCCCGACCACCGCCTGAAGGCATTCCTTGAACTCGTTCAGGAGTTCCGGACAATCGGCGCAGAGTTCCTCGGGCGTCACCGCTTGGCCGGCGGCCTGTCGAGCTTCCCACTCGCCGATCAGATCCAGAAGCTGAGTCGCTCGGCTCATCGCTGTGCGGACGCCAAATCGTCCGAGGCGCGGCTATCGTGGGGGACGTCGCAGCATCCAGGCAGCGTCTCCCCGAGGACCTTGTGAAGCCTCAGCCTCGCCGACGCCCAGCGCCGCTTCACCGTACGCTCGGACACGTCCAGCAGGGCGGCGCATTCGGCTTGCGACAAGTCTTGATACCAAAGCAGGTCGAAGACCTCGCGTTCCTCTTCGGGCAGCCGTTCGACTTGGGCGTGGAACTCGGCCCAGGCAGCCAGGCTCGCGGGATCGTCGTCGGCTCCATCGGGTTCAAGCCCCATGTCGGCGCATCCGCCCTCGGACGGAGTCTTCCAAGCGGCGGTCGCGTGGTTCGAGCCGATGCCCCGGGGACCGTAATAGTGTTTTGCCAGATCGTGCAGTTCGCGGCGGATGTGCAACGCCGCTAGTCGGAAAAAGTGGACGACGCCTGTCGGCTGCGTTTCCGAAAGCGATCGATACAGCCGTATCAAGGCGTTCTGCATGACGTCGCAGGTGTCCTCCCAGCGGCGAACGCGATCCCACCGACGCAGCATCTTCCGGGTCAGACGTTCCAGACGGTTGCAGGCAGAGCGGATGAGGTCTTCCCGAGCGGACTCGTCGCCGGCGTGAAGTCGATCCAGGCATTTCTGGATGACCACGGTTTGATCGGTGGGACTGTTCATGCGAGTCGTTGCTCCCAAGTCAGGCGTCGTATGAGCTGCTCTAGAAAACGATAGGTCACCGGTGCGCTAAGGATAGGTGCCAGGGTGCGAT
>CAZFKF010000955.1:0-2977 GCA_964518805.1 uncultured Planctomycetaceae bacterium
CCAAAACCCCAAAACCCAAAACCCCTTTTTTTCAATTTTTTGGGAAAAAAAAAGGGGCCCCCCCTCGGGGGAAAACCGGGGAAAACCCCCCCCCCCCGGCGCCGGGCGGGGGGGTGGGCGTTCCGCTCACAAACACGGGGAAAAATCGCCTGGATCCCAAAAATTGGGGGGGTGGGGCTGCCCGCCCCGCGTTCCCCGGGGGGTGGGCATGAAAGGCGGCAACAACGCGAAACCAGGCCCCCCCGCGGCAAAGCCCGGGTGACGGCATGCCACACTGATTACCGATCTTGCGGGGCACTGTTCGCGAGGTCGAAGACAGCCAGAACGCCGTGAGCCATTGGTCGCACAACCCGCACATGCACGAACCCTGACAATGGCAATCTCCATTCCTGCTTGCCGGCGGCGATGCGCTGGCGGCACCTGTACCCCGTGGCTCCTGCTGCTTTGCTTCTTTGCGGCGCTCGTTGGTAGTACTGTCCTTGGAGACCTCGCCGACCGACCTCCCCTGCGTTGGGCGGCGGATGCGGAGGGCGGGGCGCCGTATATCTTCAAGGACCCCAAGGACCCGGCGGTCAATATCGGGTTCGAGGTCGATCTGGCCAAGGAGTTGGAGAAGGAGTTGGGCCGGCGGATCGAGTGGAAACAATACGACTTCCGCAGCATCGTGGCGGGCCTCCAGCGGGGCGACTTCGACTTTGCCATGAACGGGCTGGAGATCACGGCCGACCGGGCCGAAAAGATCCGCTTTAGCCGGCCGTACTACGTCTACAAGCTCCAGTTGGCGGCTCGGGCTGGGGAAAGACGTTTCGCGTCGCTCGATCAGTGCAAGGCGATCGGCGGAACGGTCGGCACGCTGGAGGACACGGCGGCTGAGCGGCTGCTCGACAAGCTGGGACTGATCAAGAAAGTCTACGACAGCCAGGTGGAACCGTACGTCGACCTGGAATTGGGTCGGATCGACGCGGTGCTTCTGGATCTGCCGATTGCCGTGTACTACGCGAAGCCCAATCCCAAGCTCAAGTTCGTCGGCGAAGCCGTGGCTTCCGGCTATTATGCGATCGGATTCCGCAAGGAGCAGGAGACGCTGGCGCAGCAGTTCGACGCCGCCCTGACGCGTCTGGCCCAGCGCGGCGCGCTGAAGCGAATCTACGAGAAGTGGCGAATCTGGAATGAGGACCAGACTGCTCTATTTGCCGGAACCGAGAGCACGGACGTCCAACTCCAGTCGCGGCGAGGCTGGAGTTGGCCCGATTGCCTCCGCCTGCTGTTGCAAGGGGCTGGCGTCACGCTGCAACTCTCGGTCTTGGGAATGCTGATGGCGATCTGCCTCGGCCTGCCGCTCGCCGTGTGCCGGCTCTACGGCCCTCGGCCCGTGCAGTTCGCCGCCATGGCCTACGTCGAGTTCTTCCGCGGCATTCCGGTCCTGCTCTTGTTGTATTTCCTGTACTACGGCCTGCCCGCGATTTCGGAGAACTACGGACTCGGAGACGCCTTGAGACTCTCGGCGTTCACGGCGGCCGTGGTCGGGTTCGGGCTGAACTACGCGGCGTACGAGGCGGAGATCTATCGGGCGGGGATCGGCTCGATCCCGGTGGGGCAGTGGGAGGCGGCCGCCTCGTTAGGCATGTCGCCCTGGCTCACCTTCCGGCGGATCATCCTACCGCAGGCCATCCGCGTGATTCTTCCGCCCATGACCAACGATTTCATCGCCCTGTTCAAGGATACGAGCCTGGTGAGCGTCATCGCCGTGGTCGAACTGACCAAGCAGTACCAAATCCTGGCCAAGTCGAGCATGCGGTACCTGGAGATCGGCCTGGCAACCGCCGCGTTGTACCTGGTGATGTCGGTGCCGCTGGGGTACCTTTCGCGGTACTTGGAGAAACGCTGGGGAAAGGGCCTATGACCGAGCCGCTCGACATGGCGATCGACAACGTCTCGAAGCGCTTCGGCGACCGGCTCGTGCTCGACGGTGCGAGCCTCTCGATCGCCGCCCACGAAACCGTGGCCGTCATCGGTCCCAGCGGCGGCGGCAAGTCGACGCTGCTCCGGGCAATCAATGGGTTGGCGACGATCGACGCGGGCGCGATCCGCGTGGGACCGCACGTGCTCCGCGCCGGCGATCGAAGCGCCCATGCCGCAACGGCGCACGAGGTTCGCGGACTGATCGGCATGGTATTCCAGGATTTCCAGCTCTTCCCGCACCTGACCGCTTTGGGAAACCTGCTGGAGGCTCCTCGCCGAGTGCTTCGACTGAGCAAGGCCGAGGCACACTTGCGGGCCATGGCGCTCTTGGAGCGGGTCGGTCTGGCCGATCGCGCCGATGCGTATCCGCGAGAGCTTTCGGGGGGCCAGAAGCAGCGGGTGGCGATTGCCCGGGCCATGGCCATGCAGCCTCGCGGACTGCTTTGCGACGAAATCACCAGCGCCCTGGACCCCGAGCTCAAGGGCGAGGTGCTCGCTGTGCTCGAAGACCTGAAGCGCGAAGGGCTGACTCTGGTCGTGGTGACCCACGAAATCGGTTTCGCCCGCCGAGCGGCCGACCGAGTCGTCGTGCTCGATGCCGGAAGAGTCGTCGAAGAAGGCCCGCCCGCCGACGTGCTCGATCGGCCGCGGACCGAACGCACCAAGCGGTTCCTGAGCCAGGTCCTTGCCTAGTCCACGATCGCCACGGCCCGGATGGGCGAGCCGTCGCGCCCCTGGATGTTCAGCGGAAACGCCGACAGCGTGAATCGCTCGGGCAACTGGTCGAGGTTCGCCAACCCTTCGACGATGACGATCTCCAGGCCCTTCTTGAGCAAGATCCAGTGGACTTCTTTCCAGTCGGCGCTGGGCGTGGGCATATCCATGCCCAACAGGCCGATGCGACGGTCGGCGATCCACCGTGCGGCTGCCGGGGTGAGCGTGGGGATGTCGGAGAAGAACTCGGGCCTGCCGAACATCCGCTGCCAGCCCGTGCGGAAGAGTACCTTCGCCCCCG
>CAZFKF010000956.1:0-2962 GCA_964518805.1 uncultured Planctomycetaceae bacterium
TGCTTGCCCGCGTCCTCGATGATGCGGTGAACGTGGGTGACGAAGCTCTCGAAGCCGAGGCCCGGATCCGGCGCGTGGACCTCGGCGCCCAATGCGTCCGAGACCAGTGGTTCGTGCGAGGCAAAGCGGAAATAGATCAGCCGTCGGCCGGCCGCCTTGGCCGCCTTCGCGTACGGCGCGACGAGCGCCTTGTAGTCTTCCACGGCGTCCACCTGCCAGACGATGTTGTCGCCCGGCATGATGCCGGTGAGAACCTTGTCCAGGCTCGAAAGGCCGGTAGTGAGACCGCTGAACATGGCCAACCGCCTCCTTGACGCGACGCCGGAGGACACCCCGGCGCCCAGTGTACCCGACCTCGATTGCGTTGTCGAATCCAAGACGGTAGTATTCTGTCTTGCAGCACGTCTTCGCGGGCATAAGCTCAACACGCAGTCAATCCGCAGACTGCCTCAGAATCGCGGGGAGGCTCTGTCGCCGAGTACGGCGGTGCCTTCAGCGGAGAGGACACCGCGAACCAAGGGTGATGAGGTGGGATCGGACCGCAAGGGCTTCGGGCGACTGTGCGCGTGGATCATCATGGTCCTCGCCATTCCGGCACTGCCTTTCATCGGATTCGGAGAGTCGATGGAGCAGTCATTCTCGGGCTGGCTCGACGGCGCTCTTCCGGCGAGCACGGTCGCCGCGCTGGTGATCGCCCTCTTGGCGCTCGATATTCTACTTCCCGTTCCTTCCAGCTTGGTGATCGCTTTCTCTGGAAGAATGCTGGGGTTCTGGGGCGGCGCGGCGGCGTCGTGGGGCGGCATGACCCTCGGGGCGGTCGTTGCCTTTGGATTGGCGCGGGCCCTGGGGCGCCCGCTGGCTCTGCGATTTTCACGGGCGGAGGAGCTGGAACGCGTCGACGGCCTGGCTGCCCGCGTCGGGGTGCTGGCCTTGGTTCTGACGCGGCCGGTGCCGATCCTTGCCGAAGCCGCGGTCTTGCTCGCGGGGACGACCGCGTTGGCATGGCGGCGGTTCCTAATTGCGGTCGGGCTGAGCAATCTGGGAATTTCCGCGGCGTACGCCGCACTCGGAGACGCCTTGAGCTTCCCGGCTGCCATGCTCGCCTCGATTGCGCTCCCGCTCTTGGCCGGAGGCGTCGCTCGCGCGTTGTGGCCAAGGGCCGCCGATCGGCCCTAGCCCAACTGCCAGCGGGCCATGGTCCAGGCGTCGCGCAGGCGGCGGTTGGCGGCGAAGACGGCGGCGGGCTCGAAGCCGCAATGGACCAGGCAGTGCTCGCAGCGACGATCGTTGCCGGGCACAAGCTCGCTCCACGTGGTCGATTCCACCAACTCGCGATACGTCGCGTGGTGGCGGTCGGTGACCAAGTAGCAGGGGCCTTTCCAGCCGCGGACATTCCGCGTGGGGCTGGCCCAGGCCGCGCAGGTCAGCTCGCGCCGGCCGCAAAGGAAATCGAGATACAGCGGCGAGGCGGTCAGCTTGAAGCGGGCCAACAGCGGCCGCGCTTCGCGAAACTTGGCGCGGCATTCGTCCCGGGTCATGAAGAGCCGGCCCTCGCCCGCGTTGGCCTCGCCGAAGGCTTCGTAGCTGTAGGCCGGCGAGAGCATGAAACCGTCGACGCCCAACTGCGTCAGGTATTCGAGCAGGACCGCGATCTCGTGCACGTCGGTCTGGCGATAGACCGTCGTGTTGGTGCAGACGCGGAAGCCCGCGCGCCTGGCGGCCTTGATTCCCGCGACCGCCTGCTGGAAGACGCCCTCGCGCTCGACGATGCAGTCGTGCGTGGCCTCCATGCCGTCGAGGTGGACGTTGATGAACAGGCGGCTCGAAGGACGCAGGCCGGGCAACTTCTTTTCGAGGTGCAGCCCGTTGGTGCAGAGATAAACGTGTTTGCGTTGGGCAACGATCCGCGCGACGAGTTCCTCGATTCCCGGATAGATCAGCGGTTCGCCGCCGCAGACGCTCACGACCGGCGCCCCGCACTCGTCGACCGACGCAAGGCATTCGTCGATGGAAAGCATCTCGTGGGCGCAGTCGGCATACTCCCGGACCCGCCCGCAGCCGCTGCACCGCAAGTTGCACGCAAACAGCGGCTCGAGCATCAGCACCAGCGGAAAACGTTCCTGGCCGGCCAGCCGCTTCTTGAGCAGGTAGCCGGTCATCGAGCGGGTCAGGGAGAGGGGGAATCGCATGTATCACGCCGTGGAAACAAGGGTGTACGCTTGCAGGTTATGCCTTCGCATCGCCAAACCCGCTCGTTATGCTGAAGCATATCGCGCACAAGTGAACTACCGTAGGGGGCCGGTCGTGCGGGTTCTGCGGTTCAGTCAGGCCGATCTTGCGGCTGGGAAGTGACGGCAGTCCCCGCAAGCCCATCCCGGCGGCCCCACCGACGTTCGGTTTTCCAAGTCCCACGGCCCTGAGCGGCCTTCCTGGGACCTCGTAGGGCCATTGTAGGCCATGTCTGGGGCCCTGTCACCTGGGCGTGGCCGACGGTTCGGCATAGCGAGGCGACCGACCATCGGGGTGGCCTGACGGCCATTGACCCCGTAAACGCTTGAGCCGAGTTTCCGAGTTGCAGCGGCCTTGGAGGGAGGGCCGAGGAAAGCGGCCATTGGGTGCGCAAGGCAGGGCCATGCTGCTTGGCACGGCTACCGCGATCGTGGTGGCCGATCGGAGGAACGGGCATCCTTGCCACATATTCCGAGTACTAGATTCGTCGGGAACGATTCCTAGCTCGTTTTCAGACCCCAGCGCCTTCCCCGCCGCCTCCGTCCTCGGAAGTCATACGGGCGAAGCCACGATGACATGCGCACCCCCCAAGAAACCACCGAAATTCGGAAAAACACTCTGGTGCGGCGTAAGCGAATACCACCCCGGCGCGCCCCGAGCGAGAAACGAAGGAGGGGTTCGATGCGACCGTTAGATCGTTGCGATTGCCGAGGGCAACAGCGTGATGATCTCC
>CAZFKF010000957.1:0-2959 GCA_964518805.1 uncultured Planctomycetaceae bacterium
CGCTCCCAAGCGTACTTTTCTTGGAGACCCCGGCTCTTTCATGGTATCTAGATTGCACTGGAAGCAGCGAAATACGGCGATGCGGACCTCGTAACAAGGCTGCTCGAAAACGGCGCAGACCCGAACATGCGAGACGCTAGCCTCGGTACGACTCCTCTGCACCACATGGCTTCCCGTGGTGAGGAAGACACGGTACGGCTCCTGCTTGAGAAGGGAGCGGATCCGAACGCACGAGCGCACACGAGTCTCGAAACGCCGCTTCACTGGGCCGTGAGAGATCGCGCGCGTGTGAGCTTGATCGAGGTTCTCCTCAAGTTCGGCGCAGACCCGACCTGCAAAGACTCGCAAGGGGAGACGCCGATCGACTACAACGTCCACGACCCTCACTTGTTCGGGCCGACGAATTCCAGGAAGTTGCCGTCTGGGTCGCGGAAGACCGTGAGGAAGATGCCCTTGCCCAGCGACTCGGGCAGCGCGATCGGGCATTTCCCCTCCAGTTGGACGCCCGCCTTCTTCAGACGCTCGACGGCCGTCTTCATGTCCGACACCCGAATCGTCAGATAGCGAAAGCCGAACTGCGAGTGGATGAACCGGTTGTCGGCCTTGGCGGTCTTCACACCGGGGACTGCCATCAGTTTGAGCCGGGTCGCGCTCGGTTCGTCGCCCAGCGCCAACACGCGCACCGAAAGCGCCTGGTAATCGGTCAGTCCCGCGTCGCCCACGGTCTTGGCCGGCCCGGCAAAGCCCGGCAGTTCCTTGAAGCCAACCGCCTTGGTGTAGAACTCGACGGACTTGTCCACGTCGCTGACCACGATGCCCAGGTCCACGGTCTGGTGCGGAAAGGCGTCTTCGGCCCCAGCACGGACGGCGAACAGCAAGGCGGCGACAATCGTCAAAGGGATCCAGCGCATTGTTTGGTTCTCCAAGTAACCTGCGAGACCTTGGTGAGAGATGGCGATATTGTAGAGGGCCGGACGCAGAAGGCGAAAGGGGAGAGCGGGAACTACGCGCTCGGCGCGGGTCTCCCGACCCCGCCGCGTTTTCGACCGAAGGTCTCCGGTTTCCCACGCGGTTATCGTCGCACGCTGCGCCGATCTCCGCCTTGTGCATGAACACCGGTTTCTGTGCGCGCGTCTCCGACTCGGCGTCCTGGGATGACCGACGGTCTCAAGACGCTGCAGGAGACCTTCGGTCCTGCGATCGGCGGGGTCGGGAGACCCGCGCCGAGCGCAGCGTAAAGACTCGCAAGGGAAGACGCCGATCGATTAGACCGAACACGATCGTCTCCCTCAACCGATTTCCTCGTATGCTGCGTTGAAAACCTCCGGGGCGTAAAACGTCTTCGGAGAGACGTTTTCCAGTTCCTTCAAGATGCCCGCCGCGACAAGCCGGTCCACATCGGCCTTCGCAGTAGGATAGGTCACGTTCAGTCTCTTCGGCAGATCGGCAATTCGCACAAACGGGGAATCGAAGATATCTTCGGCTATCTGTGTTAGCCGGACACTGCCTCCAACCTCGTTGATCCTACGCGCGAAGTCTTCGCGGATCTTCCGTAGCCGCTCGCACCGCTGAATGGTGTCTCTTGCTTGAAACGCAGTGCCCCTCAGGCAGAATTCAATCCAGCCGCCCCAGTCCGCCGTGGCGTTTACGTTGAAGAGTCTCTCCATGTATTCTTCGCGGTGCCTCTCGAAATACTCGCTCATGTACAGCCATGGCTTCGAAAACCCGCAGCAGTGTTTGAGCATGATCGCCAACAGGAGACGCCCGAGGCGTCCGTTTCCGTCGTTGAAGGGATGGATGGTCTCGAATTGGTAATGAATCAAGAAACAGTTGACCAGAGGGTCGTAAGGGCTGTCCTTGTAGTAGAAGTACTTCTCCAGCGCGTCGAGACATTCCATCACCAATTGCGGCGGCGGCGGAACGAAGCGGTGATTGGCGCCGATGGCGACCTGAACGCGACGGAACTCCCCCGGGGCACGATCTCTGCCCCGAACGCCGGTCAGCAGAGTCGCGTGGAGTTCTCGAATCAGCCTCAGCGAAAGGGGGAGTTCGCTGTTCACTCCTTGGAGCAAAGCGCGTCGATAATTGAGGACCTCGCGCTGATCGTTTGCCGGGTCGCCTTCCGACTTGACCTCCCTCGGCCCGATCTCAAAAAGCAGCAACTCTCTCGCTGTAACATACGTCCCTTCCAGGCGCGAAGACCGGATCGCCTCTCGATCTTCGAGCGGTCGCAACAGAATCGCCGGGTTGGGGAGTGTCCGCCCTATTCCCTCCAAGATTCCTAACTCTTGCTTCGCCTCGCCCAGTAACGGCCAAAGGCGCAGAGGAAACTCCCATTGCGGAGGCAGCGGCAATGGCACAAAGGCAGTCTCCCCTCGATCAATGGGGACGGTTCTGCCAGGAGCGGCGTGGGTGAATCGAGTCAGGTCCAACTTCGGGCTCCAAACTGAACCACCGCAGTGATTAAAATTTTTCGGCAATTATTTTAGCGTAACCGATCCCGGTAAACAAGTTGCATGACCTTAGACAGTAACTGTTTATTTGGAAACGGTTTGCGACTTATAGCGAAGCCCGTGCTCCCGAGCCAAGAGGGCCGTGTACCCCTGCACATGTGACAATATTCACCCTCGATTACGGGGGGCGGGGCCACATGGCGGTTTGCGCCGGGTGCAACTCAATGCCATGGGGAGTTCCGGGAGGGCGGAGTAACACCCCGCCTCATCTTTGCTGCCGCAAGCCTTACTGACGTTTGGCTTTGGGCGATTCTCGCCGCAGCCTACGAAAGCCCACGCACCAGGCATTGCGTGGCCCGATCGATCCGCGCGGGCCCGCTCAGCTTCAAAGCGTCCAGCCTTCCCGGTATTCGCGGCGGAGGAAGCGGTTGGCGCTCTCGTCGTTGGTGATCTTCAGGTTGGGTCCGTCCCAGAGGATCTTCTTCTCGGCGCGCAGGGCCACGTTG
>CAZFKF010000958.1:0-2958 GCA_964518805.1 uncultured Planctomycetaceae bacterium
CCGTCGGACCAGGTGCTGTGCATGTGCACATCGCCGCGCAGATCATCGCCCTCGACCAACTGCGGCAGGCGGCCTTCGGCGGCCCAGTCAAACTCGCTTCGAGCTTCCCGCAATTCTGGCGCGATCCAAGGCAGATCGACGGCGCCGTAAACCTCTTCCTCGGTACGTCCGCCGACCAGCGTCTCCCCCCGAAAGACCCCGTACTCGTTCACCTTCAAGCCGAGTCCTTTCGCCATGCCGCGGAGCACCACGTTGTGGGCCTTCGAGCCGGTGAAATACTGAAGCGCAGCCCCGAACGATTCCTCGGGAACGACGCGGAGATCGACCTGGAGCTTGCTCTGGAGGCGGACGGACATTTTCGTATCGCCGCGAGCCAGCACGGCGCCGATGCCGTCGAACGCGGCGAATCGATCCATCACGGCCGCGGAATCCGCAGCCACCACGAGGATGTCGAGATCGCCCACCGTGTCGCGGCCGCGCCGATAGCTGCCGGCGAATTCCAATCGCTTGACCGGCCGAACCCCGTCGAAATGCTCGCGGAGCGACTGGGCCACCCGGTCCGCGTCGGACCAATACATGCGCAGGTCGGCTTGGGCAGCGAGGTCGAGCCCTTGGAGGATCGTCGCCTCGGTCTTTTCACCGAAGCCCTTGAGCTGGCTGACGCGATGCGACAGACACGCATCGCGAAGCTGATCGAGCGTCTCGACGCCAAGCTCGCGATAGAGGATGGCCGATCGTTTCGGCCCCAGCCCTGGCACGCGGAGGATGGCCAGCACGCTCTCCGGTATTTCCTTGAGAAGCTCGTCCAGCATGGGCAGCGAGCCGGTTTGGACGAGCGTTGCGACCTTCTCGGCAAGATCCTTGCCAATTCCGGGAATGTCGGTCAGTTCGCGGCCTTCGCCGGCAACCCGTTGGGTAACCGGCTCGGCAAGATCGTGGATTGCCCGGGCGCCGTTGCGATACGCTCGGACGCGAAACGGATTCGCCCCCTGGAATTCCAGCAGGTCGGCGACTTGCTCGAAGACGGCGGCGATCTCGGCGTTGGTGGACATGGAGGGCTGTGATCGGGAGGCTAGCGATTGGGGATTCCGGGTCAACGCACGCTACTTGGCGCATTCTACGATCCCGATCCACAACACCCAATCCCCCACGCTATGCGTGCAGCTCCACGATGTCGCCGTCGTGGAGCACGTAATCGCTTTTGACCACGGTGCCGTCGTGGACGGCCGTGCCCCAGACGCGCGCGAACTTCAGGTTTTCCAGAAAGTCCTTGTGAACGTGGCCGGCCATCTGCTCGATCGTGCTGCCGCGACGGAGCGTGAAGGGCCGGTCCCGATCGGGCTCTTTGGCCGTGGGGAGCTTCGAATAGACGCGTACCACGTCCATGGCCCGATAGATCGACTCGCGCAGCGGCTCCAAGCCGGTGCCTTCCTGGGCCGAAATGACGTATTCCGAAAAGTCCATCGGGCACAGCTCGTGGAGCAATTCCAAACGCTCGGCCGCGTCCGGCAGGTCGATCTTGTTGGGTGTTAGGAAAGTCTGGGTATACGATAGCCCGATGTCGTCTTCGTCGAGGTATGAGCGAGTGCCCAGGCGCGTCTTGGTGGCCTTGAGGCGATCCATGACGTCCTGGCACTGCTCGACTCCCGAATCGTTGCCCAGATCCACCATCAGCAGAACGAGCTCTGCCCCCCGAATGATGCCCTGGACGTACGATTCCATGTAATCAACCGTTATGGGGGGTGTGTCGATCAATTGCACGAACACGTCCTGCCACGGCATCATGCCTGGAAGTGGGGTGTGCGTCGTGAATGGATATGGGGCGACTTCCGGACTGGCGCGAGTGAGCGTCTTCAGCAATTGGCTCTTGCCAGCGTTGGGACCCCCAAGAATGACACAGGTTCCAGCGCCCTGGCGGGGAATCCGTACACCCCTGGTCTTCTTGCCAGCCGCACGATCGGACTGGATCTCGCGTTTGACCTTGGCGATCTTGGCCTTGAGATCGGCCTGAAGCTTGTCCGTCCCCTTGTGTTTGGGGATTTCGGCAAGCATGACCTGGAGGCAGTCGAGCTCTTCCTCAGGACTGGTGGCCCGGCGGTATTCTTCCTCGGCCTTGAGGTACTGCTGGGTAAGATTGGCTGGCATCGGCTTCGATCGTTCGCGCTAGGTCCGCCCGAGGCGGGCGTGGATGAACGACTCAGTCGCCGGCCGCCTCCCAACCGTTGGAATCCTGGCGCGGTCGCGTGGGCGAGCCGGTCTGAGACTCATGGGACACCGGCCGGACGTAGGTCGCGGGGCGAATCGCGCGCTGCGCGGTACGTCCTTGGGGAGCCCCCAGGCTTGGCATTTTAGCAGGTGCAGGCCCGGTGTTGGAGTCCGGGGTCGGCTTGAGTCCTGGCTGCGTTTGAATCGGGCTGCGGTTCTCGTAGGGCTTGCTTTCGTAGCCCTTGTTTTGCCCCGGGTTTGGATTTGGGGAGAGTAGATTGGGCACTGTGGCCGGGCTGCCTGTGCCCGGGGCTGTCGCCGGGGCACCGTTCGTCGAGGAACCCGTCATGGGCGCGCTCGTGCGATTCAAGGGCGACGATGAGGGTGCCAAGGGAGCTGCTGGGGTCGGAGCCACCGTCTGACCAGGCGCGAACGTGGAAGGACGCGATCCGGTCGGCGGAAGGCTGCCCGATGGTGCACCCGACGGGATCCCCGATCCGGGCAGCGTTGCACCGGTCGGCGCCCGGGTTGTGGGAGCCAGGGTCGGGGGCAGGCTCGGTGGCGCCATGCCCGGAGTGCTCGAAGCGGGGATGGGGGCGATCACGCTTCCTGCCGGCGCCGTCTGGCTGCACGAAGCGCAACCGGGCCGGGAGACGATCCCCGACCGCGATGCCCCGCAGACTGTACTCGGCGCGCACGCCGGGCAGCATGCGGGACGCGACACGCACGGTGCGCAAGCGGCAACCGGAGTGG
>CAZFKF010000959.1:0-2958 GCA_964518805.1 uncultured Planctomycetaceae bacterium
GCTGATCCGCGAGATTGACCCCGACGCCTCGAGTTCCTCCTCATCGTCGACGCGGAAGAGCGGGTATTCGGCCGGGAGGCGATCCGCGGGCGAGACGACGAGCGCGGGGACCGCGACACGAAAAGTCGCACCGCAGCCCGCCGGACTCCGAGCCGGTGAGTGGATCCCCGAAGAGCCCAAGCCTCCGCAGGGGCCTGAAGACGAGGACAAGGACAACCCCGACGCGAAGTCGAAACGTGGCGAGAAGAAGCGAAGCCTTGCGGAAAGCCGCGGCGAGAATTGGGGATTGCCCAACGCCGCACGGGGATCGGTGGGTATCACACGGCCGATCCGCGTGCGATGTTCCTCGAACCGACTGGAGATCCTTCCCGATCGCGGCGATGACGACGGAGCATCCATCGCTCTTGGCGCGCGGACCGAAGACGCCATGGACGGTTTTGTCTCCGCGGTATGGGAGCACATGAAGACCTGGGGGATCGGCGGACGCGGGATGTACTGGCGTCCGATTCTCGAGGTGGAGGTCACTCCGGACGCCGAGTATCGCTACGCCGAGTTGAAGGCCCTTTTGGACAACAGCGGTTTGATCGTGCAACGCAGCGCAAACCACCGTCAATAGCCCCTCTCCGTGTTCCACTGTGTCCTCCGTGGTGAGATGGAGAAATCACCACGGAGGACACGGTGGAACACGGAGAACCCCAGCCCAGGGAACCCGCGCTATGGCCAGGCCAATTCGCGAAGACGCCGAACCGGTCAACGCCGATTCGTTCCTCGACATCGTGGCGAGCGTGGTCTGCATCATGCTCATCATGGTGCTGATGGTGGGCATGCGCATCCGCAACACGCCGGTCGATCCGGCGTTGACCCCGGAGGGGGTGCAGGCCCGCACCGCGGTTGAGAAGGCCCTCGCCGGCGAGCGCTCGATGCGCCAGGATGTGGCCAAGGTGATGCAGCAGATCGAGGAACTCCAGGAAGAGACCGCCGTTCGCACGGTTCATCGCGACAGCATTGCCACGGCCGTGGCGGCGATGCAGCACGATCTCGACACGCGGCGTGCGAGCCTGGATGGCCAAACCCGGGCCCAATTCGACGCCGCGCGGACGGTAGCCGACGCGCGGCGACAGCTCGAAGCGATTCGCCAGCGTCGCACCCAGGTGGAGAACGCCAAGCCCGAGCCGATCGTCGTCGAAAGCTATCCCACGCCGATCGGGCGCACGGTCGACAGCGACGAGTTGCACTTCCATCTTCGCCAGGGCCGCGTGGCCTTCGTGCCGGTCGAGAAGCTCGCACACATGGCCATCGAGGACGCCCGGCGCAAGGCCGACAAGCTCATCGACCGCGAAGACCTCCCCGAATTCACCGAAGCGGTGGGCCCCGAGAACGGCTTCCGCTTTCGTTACACGGTCGAGCGTCACGACAAGGTCGAGCAGCGGTCCAATGGCGTCGCCGTCCGGCAGATCGGGATGAGAGTCATCCGGTGGACCGTGATCCCGATCGCCAGCCAGTTGGGCGAGGCAGTGGATGAGGCTCTCGCGCCGACCTCGGCGTTCCGCAGCGCGCTGACGGGCCATCAACCGGACAAGACCACGGTGACGCTTTGGGTCTATCCCGACAGCTTCGAGGTGTTCCGCCTGCTTCGCAAAGAGCTTCACCAATTGGGCTTCGGCGTCGCGGCCAGGCCCCTCCCCGAAGGCGTCATGATCGCCGGATCGCCCCAGGGATCGAAGTCGGAGGCGGAGTAAGGACCAGCCGAAGAACAACTTTCAGGACTGTGTGGCATGCTCTTACGACGCGAAGCGGCGGGTGAGTATGGGAACGTTCACGGGGCCTCCATGCCGACCCGCGGCGAAGCCGCGTGACGGCATGCCACACCATCTGCGAATCGCGGAAGTCATTCTCCGGCCGCTTGCTTCTGTGCCCAGTCTTTCCCCGGTAGAATACGGCGTTCACGTTCCAGCCCGGGGCTGCAACTTCGGGTCTTCTCGACGATCAGCCGGTATGCGCGGATAGCATGGCCAAGCGATCAGGACAAGGCGACGTTCCATTCCCCTGCCCGAACTGCGGAGCCAAGGTGCGCTCTGGCGCCAGGTTCTGCCGCGAGTGCGGCGCCAGCGAGGAGTCGGGCTGGAACGAAGACGACGGTTCGGCCGCAGACGAGACGTCCGGTTACGGGCCGGACGACGATTTCGACTACGACGAGTACATCGCCCGCGAGTTCCCCGATCAAACATCGCCCACGTCAAAGCAGCGGATCGCGCGTTGGGCCATGGCCGTGCTGGTGGCGATCGTCGTCGCGGCCTTGTTGGCGTCGGTCTGCTCGCAGTGCTTCCGTTGACCACGGGAGCATTGGTCGCCTTTGCGCCTTCTGCGCTCTGGTTCGGTCTTCGCCGCTTCAGTACCACCGCCGGGTCATCACCCAGTTCAGCCCGAAATGGCAGGAGGGGCATTCCCGGCCAGTGCCATTGAGCCGCGCGAAGCAGTTGGGACACATCGGCCTCTTGTCGATGGCCGACGCGGTGAAGACGCCCAACGGCCCGAAGAAAAGGCCCAGCAGCAGGCCTGTATAGTAGCCCATGCGAGGCGCCGCCACCGCGCTGCCCAGTGCCGCACAGCCGAGCATTGAGACGACGTAGCAGCCGGCCACGATCAAGGCAAGCTGACTGGCTGTCACGTCTTCGTAAACCGTCGAGCCAACCGCCAGCACGAGGCGGTGCACCACCAACGGGCTGACCAGGACGAAGACCACGGCCAGCAGAATGAAGAACGCCCAGACCGGAACCGGGTGCTCGCCGCCATAGGGCACCTCCAGCGTGGAGATGCGAAAGGCCCGGCCGCAATCGGGACACTCGCGCGCATGACGCGACACCATCTTGCCGCAGTCGGCGCACGGCCGAAGTGTCAGCGGCGAGCGGTGCACCTCGTGATCGCGATCGCTCACCGAGTCGTCGGGCTCCTCCTCCG
>CAZFKF010000960.1:0-2954 GCA_964518805.1 uncultured Planctomycetaceae bacterium
CCGGGATGCAGTGGTGGCGGTAAATCAGGTTCCCCTCCAGGCGGCGCAGGGTGCCGTGACTGGGGACCAGCGGATGCCGAAGTTAACCCGCACGACCGCTGCGGTGATTGCCCCTGAAGCGGCTCCAAAACAGGCTCAGCGCCTGGCGATGCCCATGGTGGCTCCGGCCGTTGAGCCGCAGATCGAAATGACGGCCTTAGAGGAGCCGACCTTGGCACCCGCCAAACCGGCCGCTGAGGCGCCCAAGGACGCCTCGGCCAAGACCCCGCAGCCGATGCCGTACGCCCAGTCGCCGCTGCCGATCGCTCGGGTCAACGGTCAGCCTATCCAGGCGCAGGCGATGGCGATCCCGGCTGGGGCCGCCCCCGCGCGGTACGATCAGCCGAACCTTCCCAACAACGCGTGGCCGTCCTACAGCGCTTATCCGAACTACGCGTCGTTGACTTACCCGAAACAGTATTCCCCCACTGCTTGGCCGTACATTGGGCCGTTCTATCCGTATCCGCAAGTCCCCTTGGCATGGCGGAAAGTGACCCTCGAATGGCACGACGGCTGGTGGAACCTGGATTTCGACGATGGAACGGCCAAGGGGCCCTTCTCGGGTCTGTTCCGGCCGGCCCGCCGCCGCTACTAAGATCATCTGAAGCAGATCGATGAAGCCACAGAAAGCCCCCGAGCGGAGGAGTCCGCCCCGGGGGCTTTTTTGCTTTCCGTGTTGAGCAACGTTGGTTCAGGAAGCGACATGGGGGCGTCCGCTTCGTGGTGGGCCTCGACAACCCCCGCGCCATGTCGCCCGGCGATGGACTGGATTTCCGGACACGCTATTTGAGGGGGTGGCATTCCGTCGCTGGAGTAGGCGGTATTCACGGAATATGCGATGCGAGCGGAAATATCCGCAAGTTTGGCGCAGTTTGACACGATAAGTAGTGGTGACCTTGAGTTGGTTGACGCGACGCATATGCCGCAACCGCCCGGCCCGGGATGGCCGGGTGGCCAGACTCACAAGAGCACCAACCGGCACTTCTCGGACCGATCAGTCGAGGGGTTATTCATGACGCACAAGACTGCTTGTCTGGCCACCGTTGGCCTGGTACTCTGTTCCATATTGGGGCTAACGGGCTGTAATATGACCTTGGGTCCCCGATACGGGATCTTTGGTTATCCCATCCCCTTGAGTCCCTATTTCCAGGATCGCGAGGAGGATGCTTTTTGGATGAAGGAGCGGTACCAGCGGGTGCCGATCCTGGAGCCAATTGTGCCGGGAGCGCCCTGCATCGCCCTCGACCCGCCGTCGGACGACGAGGTGATGCGTGCACTCGAAGCCGCCAGGCCGTCGGAGGGTGGCATTCCCTTCTTCCATGAGACACAGCGAAACAACGTGCGAATCGTCAAGGAGCAGATCGCCGATTCGATCGATCCGCCGCGCGTGTTTCCGCTCGTCGGGCCCGCTCAGCTTCATCACGCTCGCTACAAGTGCACGATCTACTTCAGCGAAACAATCCGCGTGGGCTGGCCCGTGCCGTACACGACCAAGAACCAAGACACCCGCGAAGTGGTGTACATCGACCATGACCATCTGCACATGGTCGGCAATGTCGACTTGGGACCGGGTACGGGACCGTAGACCGGCGTTGTGTGGGAGCCACGAAGGCGGCACCGACAAGAGTCTATCTCCGGCGGCAGCGGTCCAACGACCGTGGCCGCCGCCGCCGTTTCTTGAGGTTGTCGCATGAGACTGCCCCGAACCGATCTATGGCTCGTGTGCCTTGCGGTAACCGCGAGTATGATGGTCTTGCCCAGCCGGGCCGACGAAGCGGACGACCAGTACGCGGTTGCGGCCGGTCACTACGCTCAGCAGCGATGGAAGCTTGCGGTCGAGGAGTTCCAAGCCTTCCTGGCGAAGTATCCCAACGACGCTCGCACGAGCGATACTCTTTTCTTTCTTGGCGAGGCTCTCGTCAAGTTGGAGCGTCACGAAGAGGCCGGCCAGCGTTTCCAGGACTACCTGCGTCGGGATGCGGCGGGTCAGCATGCCCGACCGGCGCTGTTTCGTATCGGCGAAGCGGCCTACCTTGCAGGAAAAGCCGCAGAGGCCAAGGACGCTCTGCAGAAGTTCCTGAAACAGTACCCCAAGGATGACTTGAACGCATACGTCGTGCCGTATCTCGGGCAGCTCGCGCTGGCCGAGAACCGCGTGGCAGAGGCCGAATCGCTCTTTCGCCAGGGATTGACGCAGTATCCCCAGGGAAGCCTCCAGGACGATTGTCGCTTCGGACTCGCTCGGGCGCTGGAGAAGCAGGACAAGACCGGCGAGGCCGAGCGGTTGTACCTGGCGTTGGCTGGCAAGCCATCCAGCCGGCTCGCTTCGGACTCGCAACTCCGCCTGGGCGCGGTGCAATACGCGTCCGGAAAATTCTCCGAGGCGGCGGAGTCGTTCGCCGCCTTCGAGGCAAATTGGAAGCAGAGCCCTCAGATTGGCATGGCTCGTTTGGTCCACGGTTGGGCACTCATGAAGTTGGGTCGGTCGAAGGATGCGGCGACGCTGTTCAAGCAGGTCGCGGCAGATTCCAAGTTGGGCACCGACGCCTGCTACTGGCTCGGGCTGGCCCAAAAGGCTCAGAAGGACTGGACTGCGGCTGCCAAAACACTGTTGGAGGCAGCCGGCCAAGCCCCTGAGCACCGGCTTTCGACGGCAATTCGCTTTCACGCTGGCGACGCCTTGCTCCACGCCGGCGACTACCCTGCGGCGCGCCAGCAGTTCGATGCGGTCCTCCAGTCACCGAGCGGCTTGGGTGAATGGGGAGCCGATGCCATGCTGGGAATCTGCCAAGCGGCTTTGCGCCAGAAGGACCACGAGACGATCGACCGGCAGTCGGCCGAGTTCATGCGGCGCTTTTCGGCCAGCCCGCTTCGCGCGGACGTGAAGCGTATACAGGCGCGTTCGCTGATCGAGC
>CAZFKF010000961.1:0-2949 GCA_964518805.1 uncultured Planctomycetaceae bacterium
ATGTGCGAGGCAAAGCCGTGGTTGCAGCTGGCGTAGGCCCCCACGTTCTCCCACAGGGTTCCGGTGCGCTCGACCATGTAGAGCAAGTAGGCCACCGATTCGTCGAGGATCTGCTGGCCGCGACCCGCGTCGGACAGCAACTCCATGCGCAGCATGTTGCCGATAAACGAGTTGGCCGCGTGGACGTCGGCGTGGGCCTTGGTCTTTTCGCGCTGCGGTCCGAACTCGTCGCGCAGCACGCGCCACAACTCGGCGTGGCTCGTGCGGTCGGCCACGGCGAAGAAGAAGGCGAAGTACTGGCAAACCTCGCTGCGGTTGCGGGTCACCTGGAGCTTGCCGTCGCGGCGCACGGCGTTATCGACAAAGAAGTGCCCGTCGAACGACTGCTTGCGGATCGTCTCGCGAAGCCTGCCGGCCTTGGCCTCCAGGTCCGCCATGCCGTACATCCGGCCTGCGGCCCCCAGCGCGCCGGCGTAGAGCATGTTGCTCGGGTAATTGACGTCCTGCACGAAGTCGTTGGCCTTTGACCACTCGACGAAAACCCAACTCGGGAGCTTCTCCAGCAGGCCGTCGCTGTTCTCGTACTTCCTGAAGAAATCGAACAACTTGAGCACCTTGGGCCGGAGGGCGTCGACCGTGGCCCGGTCGCCGCTGCGGGCCGCGTACTCCTCCAGTTCCACGACGAACCACAGGGCCCAGTTGGGGATGTACACGCCGTCGTTATGGTCCGACGGATAGCACATCGGGAGCATCCCGTCGGGCAGGTGTGCGAATCGCTCCGGCAGCAGGAAATTCTCGAAGAAATTGTGTTCGATGAGCGTGCTGCCGGCCAGGTCGGCTGCCACGCGCGCGGTGAAGAAGCTGTCGCAGAGCCAACCGGCCCGTTCGCGCGACGGGCAGTCCATGAAGATGTCCAGCGAGTTCTGCCGGAACGTAAGCACGCCGGCGGCAAACAGCCGATTGAGCCGTTCGTCGGCGGCGTGGAACAGCGCGGCGCGCGGCTCGGGATGGGCGTAGTCGCGGAGGTAGGTCTCCTCGATGCGGCATTCCCCTTCCAGGCACGCGAGCTTCAGATAGCGCAGCGTGTAGGGCTCGATCGACTCGACCTGGTACTGCCCCGGCTCCAGCGAGTATGTCAATGCGTTGACGCAGCCGAGTCGCTTGAAATCGACGTCGTCCTTGGTGAGGATCTCATCGAAGGTGAGCGCCAGGCGCGAGGACTTCGCGCAGACGATCTTTGCCCCGAGGAAGCCGGTGAGATTCGCGCCGAAGTCGGCAATGGCGAACGCATGCTCGGCCAACTGGGCGGGCGTCCACGGCTCGTTGCGCGGAGCAAGGCCGACGTTCTCCCAGTGCTGCATCTCGGTCGACGGTATGGCGGCAAGCTCCTTTTCCGGATAGCCCTTGAGTTTGGGGCCGACGTCGACCAGCGAGCGGTCCTTCCAGAGATTGTCGACCTTCGCGCGCCGTTCGACCCGGCCCACGGCGACCAGGCGCGACGGACGCTTGATTGTGAACTCGGGATAGAGCACGCGCCGCGGCAGCAGGGGCTTGGACTCCTGCACGGCCAACTCAAGCTGCGGCCCTGCGGCGCCGCGCCGCAGTTCGAGCGTCGCGCGCAATCCCTCGACCTGCTTTCGCATCTGCTCGTTGCTTGCCTGGACACTCTGGACGGACTTCTTCGATTCCTTGACCAGGGACTCGATTTCCTGGTTCTTCTTCTCGATCTCGTCGATCTGAGCGCGCGTCTCGCGAATCGCCTTCTGGATCTCCGCCGATTCGCCAACCCCCGGCTTCTTGGCTGCCTTGCGGGAAAGCCCCTTCTCGGCCGTCATGGAACTCGCCGAGGCCGGCTCGGGCGGTTGGGCCTGCTGTCCCGCGGCCTTGGGATCGGGAGCGGAATGCGGGGCCGACTCGGCCGACTGTTTGGCCACTTCGCGGAGCACGCCCTCCATTTGCCGGCGCAACGCCTTGCGATCTTGGAGCACGTCTACGGTCGGAACGCCGAAGGGCTCGGCAGCCGTCAGCCGCCAGCGATCGTAGTCCGGCTTGAGGTTGTAGACTTCCACAAACGGGCGCTGGAAGCTGTAACGCTGCACCTTCTGGAGGCGGTCGTCTAAGACTCCCATGCGAAACGGCACGCCGTCGCCGCCCGTCGAGGCAAGCACGCGGTCGCCGGCCGCGATTTCGGCCTGGCAGAACGAGGGTTGATCGAGCAGGTAGTAGCTATTGCAGTTGTAGCCGGCGACCTCGATAGCCACCACGTTCTTGCCGGGCGAGAGCTTGCCGGTGAGGTCCCACTCGTCCACGCGGTAGAATCCGTGCGGCCCGCGGGCCGGCCCGCAGCCCAGGAACGAACCGCTTAGCCACGCCCGGTAGATGGTGGCCGCGGCCACGCGCAGGACCACCTTCTGGCCTTTGTCGGCCGGGGCCTCGACGACCGCGCGGACGCCGACCGTGACGTTCATCTCCGTTTCCCGCCCCTTGGGCCAAACCGGCTTGGCCGACCGGAACGAAGGCGGCTCGGCCGCCGCGGCGTCAACGGCGAGCGGCAAGACAGCGCCAAGTGCGACTAGGAGGACTGGAAGCGTACGACCGGGCATCATGGAATCTCCTCAAAGCGAAAGGCTACCCTACATCGGCCAGGATACCGCCCGGTTGAACAACTAACAAGTTGCAGGCCCCCCTCGGTTTGGGTTACACTGCACACGGTCCGCATCGTCTCTGGCACAAAGGGAGCCGTCATGACCGGTCTTGCGTCGCACGCCGTTTTAAAGGCAGCCGATTCCCCAAGTACCTCCGAGAACACCCGCCGCGAGTTTCTCAAGCGGGCCGCGGCAGTCCCGGTGGCCGTGGCCGCGTCGCAAGCCGCGGTCCCATTCGCCACGGCCGCAGAACCGATGACGCTGCCGCAGATTCGCATCGGGCCGCACTCCATCTCGCGCCTGG
>CAZFKF010000962.1:0-2942 GCA_964518805.1 uncultured Planctomycetaceae bacterium
GGCCTGGCGGTCGGAGACCCCCCCCAGCCTGAAGGGGAGGCACAGGGCGTTGCCGTAACCTTCCCGTCCCTGCCGGGCCGTGCGAAACGACCGGGCCTGGGGGTCGGCGCGATCCTTCTCCGGCTCAATGACTTCGCGGTGGACCTCTCCGGTAATCTCGGTGGGGCCGATCTTGAGCTTGGCGGGTTTTGAATACCGGACGGTAAGGATCTTCGGCGCCTCTCCCTCGGTGGCCACGATCGTACCGTCTGGCCCCTGCTCCACCAGCCGCACGAGTTCCATGTAACGGATCTTCAACGGCGTGTGGCCGAAGAGATTGACGACGAAAAGCGTACCGATCCCAAGGGCCAGAACGTACCAGAGCAGATTACCGCCCATCGGAGGGGATTTCCGCTCCGGATTCCGTTTGGGTTGGTCGTCCTTTTGGTCGGGCATTCATGCTTCCTTCGCAAGCGTTACGCGGTCAACGAGTTCCATTCATTGTATTATGGATTCTGCAACAGGTCGGCCATGACGTCAATCAAGCAGCAATGACGTAGATTTGGAGATATTCCTGCGGGGTGCGCAATTCATGGGACCTGTAGCGATCGACAACGCCGTGCGCGCGCGTGGATTTTCCAGCGTATCGGAAGTCTGTTTCGTCCCGCCGCCGGGTGCTTGGGCTTGGCCGGTGAACGCCGGGAAGCCGGACGCCGTATGCACCTAGGGAGGGGATGTTCGGGTTGCTCCTTGGGCAACAACCACCTAGAATGAGCCGCTTCTTGCGAGCAGTTGCCAAGGCCTCGGGGCGATGGGTTTATGATCAAAGGTGCCACCAACGTCGTCGTGCTTGGCTCCACAGGGAGTATCGGCTGCAACACGTTGGAAGTCATCGCGGCCTCCTGCGGGACCCTGCGCGCGTATGGGCTGTCGGCGCACTCGAACACCCAAGCGGTCCTGCGCCAAGCCGACGTCTTTCGGCCGCGGTGGATTGTCGCCACGGACGCCGAAGCGGCGCTCCGCCAAGACTGGTCGGGATCCCCGCCAGAGACAACCATCCTGGTTGGTCCTGAACACGTCGCAAAGGTCGTCGCTGAACCCGAGGTGGATGTCGTGGTATCGGCGGTTGTGGGCAGCGCTGGGCTTCAGGGAACCTGGGCTGCTTTGGACGCCGGGAAGACGGTGGCCTTGGCCAACAAAGAGAGCCTCGTGATGGGCGGTCCGCTCGTGACCCGTCTGGCGCGAGAACGCCAAGCGACGCTTCTGCCCATTGACAGCGAGCACAGCGCGGTATTCCAAGCCCTGCAATGCGGCCGACGTGACGAGGTCAAGCGGGTGGTGTTGACCGCCAGCGGCGGGCCGTTTCGGACCTATTCGGAAGAGCAATTGGCGGCCGTCACCGTCGCCGATGCCTTGGACCACCCCACATGGGACATGGGCAGAAAGATCACGATTGACTCGGCAACCTTGATGAACAAGGCCCTGGAGATCATCGAGGCCCGTTGGCTCTTTGACCTCCAGCCCGACCAGATCGGCGTGGTCATCCATCCGCAATCGATCGTGCACTCGTTCGTCGAATACATCGACGGATCGATCATCGCCCAGTTGGGCGTACCGGACATGCGCCTGCCGATCCAATATGCGCTGACGTGGCCGCACCGCCGGCCGGGGGTGGCTGAAGCACTGGACTGGGGCCGGGCGGTCCAACTCGATTTCTTTCCTCCGGATTTCGATCGCTTCGCGGCGTTGCGTCTGGGGCTCGATGTGGCCCGGACTGGCGGCACCTCAGGGGCCGTGCTCAACGCCGCCAACGAAGCCGCCGTGGCGGCGTTTCTGGAGGGCAAACTGGCGTTCCGCAAGATCGTCCCCCTGGTGCGGGACGTACTCGAACATCACCATTACGATCCCAATCCGACCCTGGAACAACTTCTGGGGATGGACCGTTGGGCTCGACAGGAGGCATTACGTTGGATTGGTGCTTGACTGCCGTCGCTTGGTCGGATCCCGTCTGGATTTGGAACGTGCTCAAGGTTCTCATCGGCTTGGGCATGGTCATCTTCGTCCACGAGTTGGGCCATTTCCTCGTCGCCAAACTCTGCGGGGTGAAGTGCGAGAAGTTCTATCTCGGGTTCGACATCGGCGGCATCAAGCTCTGGAAGTTCCGGTGGGGAGAAACCGAGTACGGAATCGGCGTTCTACCGTTGGGCGGATACGTGAAGATGCTCGGCCAGGAGGACAACCCTTCCCGCATCCGCGAAGAAATGGAACGCGCGAGAAAGGAAGAGGGACCACAGGCGGGCGACGAACGGCGAAAGGCGACGAACGACGCTTCGACAGCCCGTGGAGCCGGTTCTGCCGACGGACGCGCGACCGACGGCGGGACCGCGACGGATGCGACGTCGGTCGCGTTCGACCCGCGGAGCTACCTGGCTCAGAGCGTACCGAAGCGGATGGCGATCATCTCCGCTGGCGTGGTGATGAACGTGCTGTTCGCCTTGTTTACGGCGGTCTGGGCGTACTGGATCGGGCTGGACGAGGTCGAGTGCGGAGTCGGCGCGGTGGTGCCGGGCGCGCCGGCCTGGCAAGCGAACCTCAAGGTCGGCGACGAGATTACCGAGATCCGCGGCAAACCGGTGGACCGGTACAAAGACCTTCGCGCTGCGGTGTCGGTTGGCGACATCGAAGGGGGAGTCCCCTTGGTCATCCGGCGTCGCGGCGAGCCGGAACCGATCTCGGTGACCGTTCAGCCCAGGCAGACCAAGGGCATCCCGTATCCAACGATTGGCGTCCACATGCCGATGACGCCGGTCCTCAATCCCTTGCTTCCCGCGATTCCCGGCACGCCGGCCGCAGCGGCCGAACCGGCGCTGGCGGGCGGCGATCGGATCGTGGCCATCAACTACCACTCGATCGAGGACTACGCCCAGGTGCACCGCATGCTGGCGTCGAATGTCGAACGCGGG
>CAZFKF010000963.1:0-2941 GCA_964518805.1 uncultured Planctomycetaceae bacterium
AACGAGCCCACGTCCACGAAGTCCACCGCGGGGTTGCCGTCGTATCGAGCAGCTATGGCGCCCAGGAACCGGTCGAGGTTGGCCAGGAAGACCGGATCGTCGAAGTCGGGTTCCCAGAAGGGGCCGTCGGCCCGAACGCCTTTGCCGGGCAGGAAGTCGTAGCCCTTGGCCCCGGCGTCGGCTACCCACTTGGGCGTGGCCCAACGCATCCACGACTCACTCACCGAGATGCGGAAGGCCAGTTGCTTGCCCTTGCCGATCCATCGCTGGGCCGGTGTGTCGAGGATCGACCAATTGAACTTCCCCTCCTCGGGCTCGATGTACGACCAGGGAATGCGGAGATAGATCACGGTCAGCCCGGGCCAGCCGTCCAGCGTGTCCGACGGCTTGAGCCGCGATCCGTAGTTCGATGGTACATTGTCGTAATAGTGGAGCACCCAGCCCATGCCGGGGTTGGCCAATTCCGCGCCATTGTCGGCGGGCCGCACGAGTACCCGCTCACCGGGTTCGGCCGGATTCATGCACAGGCACCACGCCGCCGCAACCATCCAAGTCGTCTTGAGTCGCATGCTCATCTCCAGAAAGTGCCTGCTACATTCGGGTAGCCGTTCACCGGGCGGTTCCCGCATTGGACCGCGAGTAGTGTTCCTTGAACAGGGCGAAGAACGTGTACGGATCGACGATCTCGCACTCCACGTCAGGATGTTTGGCGCGCAGCGAATCGAGCGTTTTAAGGATCTCGCTCGGCCCGACCCAGACGATGCGGAAGAAGTAGAAGCCCGGCGCGTCCTTGGGCCGGCCTTTGAGTTGCGCGTAGAGGACTTCCGCGGTTTGCTGCGGTCCGGCGAAATTGCAGGCGTCGTTGATCAGGTTCGTCACCGCCATGCCTTTCCACACGTGCGGCTGGGGCGCCTTGCCGCCGGTGGCGTGGAGGTCCATGACGATCGTGGCAAACCCGTCCGGCGCGAACTGGCAGAAGGCGTCCTTCACCGCGGCCGAAGGCTCGTCCCAATCGAGGACCATGGGAGCAATCGTCATGTCCGCCTCGCGGAAGAACCGCTTGTTGTGCTCGACGAACAGCGGCAGGTGCTCCTTGCGCACGCGGTTCGGATTCATGTAGCCGGCGGCGCTGGCATCGGCGGTGAAATGATCGTTGGGCGTGGCGGTTTCGTAGAGATACGCAAACAGGTCCGGGTAGGTCTCGATCAGATTGGGGTTGATTCCCCAGGCCAACGGCAGCTTGCCGCGATTCGGATCGCTCCAGTGCTTGGGCATGAAACTGTACAGCGGCGTGGCCGAATCGTAGTCGGCCATGAGAATGGCCACGTAGGTCTTGTTCGCCAGTTTCGGCGCGGGCCCGGGCCGCCGCTGCACGAGCGGCTTGCGCGGCGCCTGGCTGTGCAGCGACTGGTTGTAGCAGTCGCCGGCCACGGTGTTCTGGTAGCAGTTGTACGGCGAAATGAGCCATACCGTCTCCCATTCCGTGGGCACCGGGTCGTGGGCGCTCGAGTGGCCGGGCACGTTGCTATACTTGGCGAACGCGAAGAAGCCCGCCAATTCGGTCATCTGCTTTCCGGCCGACGCCTTGAGCATCTCGGACAGGATCATTCGGTACGTCTCCAGATCGGTGCCCCGCCGTTGCGAAGGATCATCGCCCGGGATCTCGTCGCCCCACGGCGAGAGGTCGAACACGAACGCCCGGCTCTTGACCGCCCAGTCGCGCGTGACCACGTAACTGAGGTCGCCGCCGGCCCTTGTCGAGAAGGCGTCCTCGTAAAGGCAGAAGAGATGGGCCGAACAACGTCCCCGGGCCAGGTATTCGCGCACGGCCCAGCGGTAAGCGTCGTTCTTCTTGCTGCCCGACTCGGCGCCGATGAACTGCCCGCGGAGGTCCTTGACCACGCGGAGATTCCACGGTCCCAGGTATTTTGCCGCCATCTCGGGACTGAGCACCACGGCGTCCTCGACGCCGGCGACGGTCGTGGCCACGTTGACGCTGGCCGGTACGGCGGGGTCCCAGATCACCGCCCCGCGCAGCCCGTCGCCGGCCAGTTTCACCAAGGCCCCGAGATCGGCCAGCGGCTCGATCCGCTTGCCGCTAAGCCATCGGCCCTGCTGCGAAAGCAGATTGAGCCAGTGCTTCGGCTGGCCGTCCTTCCGGGAGAACAAGTATAGCCGGGGCGCGTTGCGATTGATGACGCCCTGAAGCGTCGTTGCGGCCATCGCCTCGTCGTACGACTGCGGCGTGCCGTCGTGGCGGAGCGTGTAGCTGTACGCGACTCCCTCATCGGGCGGCGACGCCGCTTCGGCGGTCCCGCATGCGGATGCCGCCCAAACCAAGGCGGCGGCGAGGCAGCCAGACAATGCAGTCAGCCTCTTGCATTCCCGGCGTATCGTCCTGTCCGCGTCATCGAGTCCAGTCATCGCAGCCACCTCCATCACGTTGTCAGTTCGTCACGCTGTCCAGTTCTTCCCATCGCCGGTACGCTCCAGCGATCTCCGTTTCCAGCGACTGCACCTCCGCCTTGATCCGCACGATCTCCTCGGGAGGCTGACGATAGAAGGCCGGGGCAGCCATAGCCTGATGCAGCCGGTCGAGTTCGGATTCGAGGGTCTCGATGCGCCCAGGCAAAGCCTCCAACTCGCGCTGCTCTTTGTACGTCAACCGACGCGGGCGTTCAACGAGTTTCGGGGCCGGCTTGGCTTTGGCGGCGGCGGGTTCGGGCGCGCTTGGCGGTTTGGGCGGGCACTGCCGGAGCCAGTCGTCGTAGCCCCCCGCGTACTCCTGAACGCGCCCACCCCCCTCCAGAACCAGCGTGCTCGTCACCGCGTTGTTGAGGAACTCGCGGTCGTGGCTGACCAGAAGCAGCGTGCCCGGGTATTCGATCAGCAGGTCTTCGAGCAATTCGAGCGTCTCGATGTCCAGGTCGTTGGTCGGCTC
>CAZFKF010000964.1:0-2936 GCA_964518805.1 uncultured Planctomycetaceae bacterium
GTTCTACTCCCTCCGCCGCACGTTCTCCACCATCGGAAGCGCGGCCGGCGACAAGATCGCCGTCGATTTCATCATGGGCCACATCGCGGCGAGCGACGACATGAGCGCGGTCTACCGCCAGAAAACCTTTGATGGTCCGCTCAAGAAGGTGACGGACCACGTTCGGGACTGGCTCTTGGGCGTCAAGAATATCGCCTGAACGGCAATTCCAGCTTCCGACCACGCTGGCGCTGCGGCGGTGCCTTCGGGGCGACTCTGGCCGGCCGCTTGGCAGCAAACTCTTCCAGAGCGTCAACCGGAACGCGATACCGAGCACGGCTTCCTTTGCCGACGCTCACGGCCCGCAAATCACCGGACCCAATCCATCCCCGCACCGTATCGGGCGACACGCCGTACCGCCGCGCGATCTGGGGCGGGGTGAGCATTTCCGATTGAGGATCAGTCGCCTTGGCACCTGCCCGACGCTTTGGTCGTAAGGCCCGCAAGCAACGTGACAGATAGGTCTTGACCGCCTTCGATTCTATGTCGATGCGCAGATCACGGCCGATGGCGTAGAGACGCGGGAACCCGGCCCGCGCCATTCCATCGGCGACTTCCAAGATCACGTCGCGTTCCCTCGCCACGACTCGCTCCGGGTCGGGGTCGTCGTCTGCGTACCACTGTTCCAACTCGTCCAGTCGCTTGAGAATCAGGGATCGAAGCGTCGCGCGGGTCATATCAGCCTCCGTGGCAAACATACCTTGAGAGCGGACGGGCTGGACGAACGGCCGCGTCCGTGCTTCTCGCAGGTGCGCGCGGACAGACAAAGGAGCAGCCGGTTGTGCCGATTGAAAAGGCTGGATTGGTCGAATCGAATTTGACCCTGCCCGGTCCCCGGTCGTATGCAGTCAACGCCGTTGCCAGCAAGATGTTGTTGGCAAGATCGGGCAAGATCGGGCAGGGCAGACAAGACCGCAAGGGAAACGGCAGGCAAGCAACGTTGGCAACGGGAATCCGCAGGGAAGGTACGGTAGGGCAAGCAACGTCGCCAACGGCAACAGAGAATCGAGAAGGTATCAGCGCAACAGAAACGGGCAGGGTTGTTTGCCCTGCCCGTGCGAATCCGCGCGGATTGCCCTAGCTTCTCGGCTAACGGCAATTACACTGGGATGTGGCGGACAGCGCGGACATAACCTCTCCCATGAATGCGCCGTATTGGCCGTTGCGCCGGTATCCGTTCCATCGGCCGCGCACTTTGCGGGACAAGTCGGCGTCAATCCATCCCTTGCTGCCCCAACAAACGCTTTCGATGAGGGGAATCCGGTCAATCCAAGGGATGTTGTACTTGTCGGCAATGCGGTTGAACAGAGACACGTCAAACAAGGGTTGCTTCTTCATGGGTGTTGCTCCAAGTTGAAAAGGGAAGGGAAACTGCCAAGGTGCTCCATCGGGTCAACGTAGCGTGACGCGGGCCACATGCCCGGATAGGGCCGCAATCTGGGGACGGCGGCATCGCCGGACGAAATGGTAGTAGATGTCCGTGAGCGTCAGCGGTCGGCGCAGCACGACCGTATAGCTGCGATGGCGAGACTCGACAATAAGGCGAGTGGCAAGGTGCATGGTGTGGTACTCCGGGTGTTCATCTTCTGAGTTGCGAGACTTGAAACTTGTGGCCACATTCCAAGCATTACCTTCTGGCAAGCAATAGCAAATGGTATGTGTCCATTTCGGCCGATTCTCGCAAACGCCCGTCGATTCTTGGGGCACATCCCTTGCCCCGATGCTTCTGTGCTCCTTCGCTACGTCCGCTCGCTTGTCGAACAGCCCAGCAAGGTCGGGAGCCGACCCTCGCCATAACTGCGACCGAAAACGGCTTCGAGAGAATCCCGTGGGAAAATTCCGGCTGACAATGCTGCCATTGCTTTCCGGCGCTTCGCCGATTGCGCCGGATCGGTTGGCGGTCGAGGCCCTGATGAAGCACGGCGCTTCCCTTGGCTGCGCCGTGAATTGCCGGTGTGTGGAACACGGCCGACAGCATGACCACGGCCACATCGTTTCGGTTGCCGCCTGGTTCCCGCGTGCTGCTTACGTCGAATGGATGGCAGCATTGCGGGCAAGTTCCGGCCGGCGGCATTGTGGCGACAGGCGGCGAAGGCCCGGCCACGGCCACGACGCAAGCGGCCGAAGGGTGACGGTCCCGCGCGGGCAGTGCGCCGGCAAGCGATCCACGACCGAGGGCTGCCGAGCACTGGGCTATCGGGCGACAAGGCGGCCGGGGCGTGGCGCG
The DNA here is from genome assembly GCA_964518805.1 of uncultured Planctomycetaceae bacterium. Classification (GTDB taxonomy): domain Bacteria; phylum Planctomycetota; class Planctomycetia; order Pirellulales; family Thermoguttaceae; genus CALFBP01. The sequence continues at coordinate 2,267 of CAZFKF010000964.1, forward strand.
GGATTGCCGGTCATGGCGGGAAACGGCCGGTAAAGCGCCCCGGCGGATCAACAGGCGGGACGGCCGGCGACGGGATCATGCCCAGGGGCCCTGACGTACTGGCCGGCAGTCGGTTCTACGGCCTGATGCCGGCCGGGCAGGCGATGGCCCCGAATGGTTCGCCCGTGGTCGGTGCCGGCCACCCGAGGAAATGCCGGCCAGTGAAAGCCGCGAAACGCGCAAAGCGCCGCGCGCTCAAGCGCGGACGAAAACGGCATTTCGCCCAAGCGAGGTTTTTGACCCAGGCTGGTTTGACCCAGGGGCGGCCGATCAGCGGCGGATGGGAGCCAGGTGCAGCCCGAGGTACTGGCAGACCTTGGCGGCCGTCTCCAACGAAATGCCCCGCTCGCCGCGAAGGAAGCGGTTGAGGATCGGCTGGGCCACGCCAGATTCCTTGGCAACCCTGTATTCAGTCTCCCCGCAGTTGAGGATGGCCTGACGAACTTCCTCAACTAGGTTCAGGCCGCGCGGCGGAGAATGTAGGCGACGGTTTGATGTTGCCATTGTGCATGTCCTTCCTTGGTAAGAATACCACGCTTGGTGAGCGCGGCGGCGATCTGCCGCAGCGTGCAGCCAGCCGCCCGCAGGTCGCGCATCAGGGCGATGGTCTGCTGTTCGGCCGGATTGTCGA
>CAZFKF010000965.1:0-2933 GCA_964518805.1 uncultured Planctomycetaceae bacterium
ACAACTCGCGTCCAAACTGGGTTGAGTGAAGTTCGTCCTGGTCGTTGCCCTTGGCCCACGCCTGATAGGCGGCGTACAACTCGCCCGTCAGGATCGCGCAGGCCGGATCGACGACGCACTCTTCGTCAACGAACGTGCGAAGTGGAACCGCCTCGCGGCGCACGAGTCGAGCAAGTTCCTTGCTGGATTGCGGCTGCGTGAAGACACCCTTGTTGCGGTGTAGCCGCCGCAGCCCCTCCAAGAAGAGATTGGCGATGCCCGAGAACTCCTTGGACAGCGCCGCCTTGAGTTGCGTATCTTCCTTCCCAACGAAGCTGTTGGTGAATCGCAAGAAGAGTTGCCGCGCCTCTAAGGCAGCCGAGTTGTCGGGGATGGCGAGCATTTCGTTCAACTGCAAGATCACTTTGAGTTTCAACTGCTCGGTCACGACGCGCTCGTACTTGGCGTCGATGGGCAGGGCGTCTTCGCCGACGATGGCCTTGAGCATCCCACAGAACTCGGACAGGATACTCTTCGGCACTCCCTTGGCGTCGGGGAAGATGGCAAGCTGACGGCCTCGCAGAGGCTCCAAGCCGTTCTTGCCCAGAATGGAACGGTAGGTTGGCGAGCCGAAGTTGCCGCCGACCATTTGCCCCAAGACGTAGTTGATGGTGCCTTTCCCGCCGCGCGGCACGCCCAGCATAGTCAGGTACTTTTGCAGGGACGTATCGCGGGTCATGCAGTACCCGCCCCACTCATGCAACAGGTCGTGGCAGGCCGCATCCTCCCAAACCTCCCCAAGGAACTTCTTCCATCGCTTCGGCTCCGGGGCGTCGGAATCATAGGCGAACCCGAGGATGTGGGTGTTGAAGAACGCAGGCGTCGGGCCGATCCAATAGTCCTTGTTCTTCAAGAAGCTCGGGACGTGGAAGATGCCGTTCTCGAAGGGGATGCAGTCTTCCGCATCCCAGTCGCGCTCCGTGAGCCAGCAGGGAGGCGTCTTTTCGGCTGGCAGCCGGACCAGCGATTTGAGCGCGTTTAGCGCATCGCCGACATGGGACCGTTTGACGGCCTGGCTAACACCGCTCCCGCCCTTCTTCTTCATCGACTGGGCATGGGCATCGTACTCGGCCTTGATGCTGGCGGTCAGGCCGGGCGCTACCGCCTTGTCGCTAACCGGCGTGTAAACACCCTTGTTCCACTGATAAAGGTCTTCGCCAAGATGAACGTAGGTTCGCTGACCATTGACGGCGTGCCGGTCGAGGTGCGCCGCCGCCAGCCGGTGCGGATTGCTCACACGTTCCGAGACCGATGCGTCTTGCAGGTCTTCGGATTCCAGCCACTCTTCCCACCGGAGGGACTGGTACAAGTCTTCCAGGCTCTTGCCTTGGCAGTGGCCGTGGAAACAGCCGGCCGTCACCCTGCCCCACTTGCTCACCCGCAGCCATGCCCGGCCGTCGTCTTGCACCTTCGACTTGAACGGGCATTGGCGCAGCCGCAAGAGCGTGCTGTCGTCCGGCAACGTCTCTGGGGCAAACTGCACCTTGCGGGCTTGGAGGAAGCTGATGTGCCGTTGGAGGATTTCGTCGGTCTGGTCGGTACTGCCCGTCTCGGGTTCCGCCTCTTCCTCTTTGACCGTGAACGGCACCACGCTGGTCAACATGGTGGCCGTCACGATTCCGTGTTTTTCAGGGATGCTGATGATCCAGGCGCGACGGTGCGGCCGTTCGGGGGTCGATTGCTTCTTGCGGTTCCATGTCCCCGGCACGCGGAGAATCTGCGGTAGCTTCCAAACCGTGTCGTCCACCCAGACCTTCGCGCCCGGAGTCGTCTCGTCCCGCGTGCTGAACTGCTTGGAAATGTGGTCAAGGAAGGCGCGGACCAGAGGCTTTAGCTCGGGGGATAGGTCGGTCTTGTAGATCAGGTACGTGCCATTGCCGCTGTCGAATACCGCCGGCTCCGGGAAGCAAAGCGATGTCAGGTGCGCCTTGATCTTCTTCGCCACTTCCAGCGTGGCGGCGTGTTCCTCGTCCGTCGCCGGGAAGCCCTTGGGCCGCACGGCATCGCAATCGAAAACGATGGTCGTGATGCGGGCGATGTGCTTGCTCTGGGTGCAACCGCCCTTCTTGGCGGGCGCAATCTGGTTCGTCACCTTGTCGGCAATCGTCCCGTCGATCTGGTTGATGGTCCAGTACATGGCCCGGCCGCCGAAGTCGGCCGCGTCCTGGACCAGTTTGCGGCGGTCGGTGTAAAACCCGGACTCGTTCTTGCCATCCTCGTCTGTCGGACGAAGTTCGATGATGCCCGGTTCCGGGTGGACCCATTGGAGGGCAAGGTGGACTTGCTCTTCATACGAATCCGCCTCCGGCAGTTCCGGTTCGGGTGCGTTGGCGGGTTCGTCGCACAGCGCCTTGGCTGCCGCGTAGATGCTCGGGTAGCGAGTCGCCCTGCCATCGGCCGTGACCCGCTCGACCGGCCGGCTGACCCGGCCCCGCTTCCCGTTGGCGGCGTAGCGCCATCGCAGGCCCCGACCCACTTGGGAATCTCCGGCTCGCGGGGGTCTTCCAGTTGGTAGGTACAATAACCTGCTCGATTCATGCTAATCCAAGCATAGCTTGCGGTGGTTGGCTGGTTCGCACGCAAGGTTCGGGGACGGGGCCGCGTCAACGGCCGGCGTAGGTGACGGCCCCCTCGCGTGGCTCGCGGTTACGAAACGCGCTGCGGTTAGGCTTAGGGGCTGGTGCCGCGTTATCGGCGGCCCATAACCTGCAAGATGCCAGATTTCTGGGCACGATCTACGTCGCCGCCAAAGGGCCTGGCATCGCGTTCTACAGTGTCATTGCGTCCCGCAGGTCTTGCCGGCCCTGGTTTGCCTCTCGCCTCTGGCGGGCCGTAGGTGAGCGTGTAAGCCGCACGCAGGTTGTGGGGTGGCGTGTTCGCTGCTGCGTTCAACG
>CAZFKF010000966.1:0-2932 GCA_964518805.1 uncultured Planctomycetaceae bacterium
CATGCCGGTGCACATCCGCCCTCAGGTAACATTCTGCCGGATCGTGTCAGACTCTAGAACTTCGCGATGATGTCGATGTCCCAGATGGCCTGATGGCGTTCGGTGAAATCGTCGAACGGGCCGTGAGCCGCTTGGCCGTTCGGGTCAACCCACGTGTTCCCACCAAGCGGGGTTGCCCAATCCCAACGCAATTCGCTCCGCACGAGGACGTTCTTGTTGTATTTGTAGTTCAGGCCGATGGTGGCCTCTTGCCACCGGGCGGGGATCGCCGTGAGCGGGATGCCCCGCAGGAAACCATCGATCGTTCCCAGCCCAGCGACCCGCGTCCCATCCTCGTCCGTGAACCACTCGTAACGGGCACCGAAGCTCCACTTGTCGTTGAAGTCGTAGAGGAGGTAGTTGATGAACGAGTACCACTTGGCATCGGCACCGCCGATACTGGCAACGTTGGTTTCGTTGCCGTAGTCGTTCTGGAAGATGTACTTCCATTTCTCACCCAGCTTCTGTGTGAAGACGATGGTCGACAGCATGCGAGTGCTCGGGATGCCCGGGGCCTGCTCGTTGGAGAAAATAAGTCCCCACGCCACGGACGTCTTTTCCGATTCGCTGGTCCAGTTGAAACCGCCCATGAAGCCCGGCTTTTTGTTGACATCCACCCAGTTGTCCCACCCTTCAACGATCGCCCCAGTCACAGAGAACCGGTCGTTCAATTGCCACTTGACCAGTCCGCCCGTATGGGTAAACGGCTCGCCGTACTGCATGCCGTAGGCGTGCGAGTAGAAGAAGTTGTCGGGTGCGGTCACGACTTCGTTGCCGAGGATCGTGTAGAAGTGACCGAAGCGGAAGGTCAACTTCTTGTACGCCAAGTCGCCGTACAACTGAGGCATGGCCAGACCGTAGAAGCGGCTGCTCTGGTTCCAGGTCGTTTCCAGGCCGTAGGCGGTCGTGAAGCGATAGTCGGTACCATAGAGCAGATCGACGCGGCCACCAACGTCCCAATCGCGGTCCTCGGTCTTGGTGACCCGCTCACCGATCAGGTAGAGTTGGTTCATCTGGTAGTCGTTGGCGCGGTCGTTGAACGTCACCGGACCGTTGAAGCGGTTGGTTGGGTTGTCGGGGTTGTAGGTGTAACCCTGGTCGAGCCAGCCGCGGATGTCAAACCCGCGGTCATTCAGGCGCGGGAACTTGAACAACTTGAACCCTTCGTCCTCCTCCTCTTCGGCGCCGTTGTCGGCGGCAACCGGCTCGTCGGCCACGTAGGCCACGGGACGGGCAACGGGTCCGGCGTTGAGGATGTTCTGTTGGGGGCCGGCCGAGTAGTACGGTTCGCCGACCGGCGACTCGGCACACGCGACGCCGGCGATGAAGACACTCGACAAAAGGGCTGCTGCCGCGAGTCTAGCGGGCTTCATGACACTACACTCCACTCAAGTGACGGATGTGGGTACACACGTGGGCCAGCCGCACGAGACGCAACAGTGGAACATTCGTCGTGGCACGGATCGCCGAACTTATCGCGCGGTCCCTCGCTACTGTTGCTATCGGAATGCCCCGCCGGACAAGTTTATTGGAAGGTCCGTCACAAACCCGCAAACCGCACTGCGAATCTGCGCATCGCGCAAAGATTGACGGCTGCGCAGATTCGAGCGGCTCAGAACTGGATGATCAGGTCCGTGTCGAAGAGGAACTGGTTGCGTTGGGTCTGGTTGTCGAACGGATAGGCTGTGCTGGCGCCGAACGGGTCGGCCCAATCCCAGCGCGTCTCGCACCGCAGGAGGATGTTCCTGTGCGGACGGTAGTTCATCCCGATCGCCACGTCGTTCCACGCGGCGCGAAACGGCGGGATCGGCTGGAACGCAACGCCGTGCGGGTAGCCGTAGCCCCGCACGCGAGTGCCGTCGTTGTCGGCGAACCACTCGTAACGCAGCCCGAAGCTCCATTGCGAGTCCACGTCGAACAGAAGATAGTTGGTCACGCCGCACCAGTCGGCCGCCACCAGGTTTCCATTGCGAACCAGGGCGTTGCTTTCCTGCCCCCCCTGATGCTCGAAGACGTATCTCCAGCGCCGGGAGAGTTGCTGCTGGAACACGATGCTGTACATGGTCCGCGAGCTGGCCTGGGCGGCCTGCTCGTTGCCGGCCGTGAGGCCCAAGGCGACCGACGTGCCCGATTCTTCATTCTTCCAGGCCAGACCGCCGACGAACCCCAGCTTGTCGTTGTTGTCCGTCCAGCGGTCCCAGCCCTGGTCAAGGCCCGCCATCACCGACAGCCGGTCCGTGAGCTGCCGTCTGGCCGTCAGCCCGGTCAGCGTGATCGGCTCGCCGTACTGGAAAGCATAGGTGTGCGAATGGAAGAAGTTGTCGACGGCCGGCACCACCTCGTAGTCGAGGTTCGAGTAGAAATGCCCCACGCGCAAGACCCAGTCGTCCAGCGCAAGATCGACGTACAACTGCGGCATGGCCAGGCTGTAGAACCGTTGGCCGCCGATCCACGAGTCGTCCAGGCCGTGGGCCGTGACAAAGCGGGAATCGGTGCCGTAAAGCAGATCCACACGCCCGCCAAGATCAAATCCGCAGCCATCGGTGTGCGTCTCGCGCTCCGCGAGCAGGTAGAGTTGTCCCAGATTCCACTCGTCCGTGCGATCGATGAAGGTCACCGGGCCGTTGAAGCGGTCGGCGGGTTGCCGGCCGTTGGTTGTCATGCCCTGATCGGCCCAGCCGCGGATGCTCAACCCGCGCGACTCGATCGCTGGCCGGCCAAACAGCCGCCATGGTCCGAGGGGCTTTTCGCACGAATCGTCGGGTCCTTCGTCGTGGCAGGCCCTGGCGCGGCACGCCGGAGGGCATCTCCCGCGGCAGGCGCGATCGCCGCACCAGTCACAGGACGCACAAACGCCTGGGGCTGCCTCGGGCGCTGCGGCGGCCCGCTCGGC
>CAZFKF010000967.1:0-2921 GCA_964518805.1 uncultured Planctomycetaceae bacterium
GGTCTGGCGTTCATGTCCACGCGGCGCGGCGGTTTTGGGCGCTGCCGCAACCCTTGGGAGCCGCTGCCGGCGTACACGCTGCACCGGTTGGAGCCCTCGGGCCAGGTTCGCACGCTATCGTTTCACGAGACCAACCAGTGGCATCCGTCGGTGCTCGGCGACGGCCGGATCGTCTACACGCGATGGGACTACGTCGATCGGTCGGCCGCGAATTTTCACGGCCTCTGGGTCAGCAATCCCGACGGCACCAACCCGCACCTCCTGTTCGGCAATTACACCGAACGGATCAACGCCTGTTACCAGCCGCGGGCCGTGCCCGGCTCGCGGCGCGTGGCGTTTGTGGCCGGGGCCCATCACGCCGCGGTCGGCGGCTCGCTGGTCACGGTCGATCCGGCGCGAACGCGGTTGGACGCGGCAAGCGGGCTGGATGGCTTCGAGGCGGTCGAGTCGCTCACGCCCGAGGTCTGCTTTCCCGAAGCCCCCGGCTGGCCCAAGAGCTACTTCCACAGTCCGTGGCCGCTCTCCGAAGACTTCTATCTGGTGTCGTTCAGTTTTGAACCGTTGCCAGGCATGGGCCCCGGCGTTACGCGAGACACTCACACCGGCCTGTACTACGTCGACCGCTTCGGCAACCTGGAATTGCTGTACCGGGCCGAGGGCATTTCGGCCATGTACCCGATCCCGTTGGCCGCCCGGCCGGTACCGCCCGCCATCCCCAGCACGCTCGATTCGGCCGGTGGACTACCGGACGAGGGCGAGTTGTATCTGGTCGACGTGCGGCGAAGCCTGATGCCGCTGCCCGAAGGCCGTCCGATCGTCGGCCTTCGCGTCTGGCAGGTGCTGCCGAAGACCGAGACGCACGTGGCCAATCAGCCGCGCTTGGGTTACGCCAATGCCGAGAGCGCCCGGATGCTCCTGGGCGCAGTGCCCGTGGAACGCGACGGGTCGGCCTACTTCCGCCTTCCCGCCCGGCGGCCGGTCTACTTTCAGGCGGTTGATGCCCAAGGCCGCGCCGTGCAGACGATGCGAAGCGTGACCTACGTGCAGCCGGGCGAGCGTCGCGGCTGCGTGGGTTGCCACGAGCCAGCCACCACGGCCCCGCCGCGGCAGTCGCCGCTGGCCTTGCAGCGTCCGCCGTCGGCGATTCGCCCCGGTCCCGACGGCACCCGGCCGTTCTCTTTCGTGCGGCTGGTGCAGCCGGTGCTCGACCGGCACTGCGTGCGATGTCACGACGGCAGCCCAAAGGCCGCGAGCAAACTGGTCCTGACCGGCCAGGCGAGCGGCGGATTCTCGGCGTCGTACGAGAGCCTGCGACCGTTCGTCCGCTGGTACGAATGGGGCGGAAAGAGCATCGGCCAGGCGGTGACCATTCCCGGACACGGCGGAGCGGACGAAAGTCCGCTAATGCGAATTCTCGAAGACAAGAATCACAATCGCGAACCGTTGTCCCCGGACGATCGCCAGCGGATCATGATCTGGCTCGACGGCAATGCGCCGTTCTTCGGCACATACAGCACCGCAGAACGACTCGCCCAGGGCCGAGGCGAGGGCATTCCCCCGCCGCTGGTTCAGTGACGTCAGAGCCCACCGGGCTCTGCTGGAGGGGAAACAGACGCCGCGGTCGTGCTTCTTCGACACTACGTTGTCCCGGCGCATCGTTATCCTGGACGCCTTGAGGGACGTCCTGACGCTTGTGAGCAATACGTAGCACGCCAGCGGCCGTATCACGCGCTCGGCGCAGGTCTCCTGACCTCGCCGACGAAACGACCGCAGCTCTCCTGCCTGCGTCTCGTCGGTTCCATTCGCGCGAGACCTCCGGTCAGAGCCGGTGCGTGGTCCGAAGACCCGCGCGCAGCGCGCTGCGCCGTCGCTCAGGCGCGGAGGGCGCTTCCCTGGGCGGTTCTCCTCCGGATCCCCCAAGGGTGTTCATAGGGTCCAGCCGCTGCGGTATTCGTGCCGCACGTAGCGGTTGATTTCGGGCACGTTCGTGCATTTCAGATTGGGCCCGTCCCATTCGAGGCGTTTGCCCACCCCGGCGCGCACGGCGAGGTTGCCCAGCAGCACCAGTTCGGTGAGCGGTCCGGCATGATCGAAGTTCGAAAACGCAGGGCGTCCGCCTTTGCATGCCGTGACCCATTCGTCGAAATGATTACTCTGGCAGCGGGGAATGACGGGCGCCGGGTACTTGAAGCCCTTCATCTTGGACGCGGGAAGCAGTCGCGGACGGCCGTAGAAGCTCAACTTGCCTTTGTCGCCCACGATGATCGTGCCGTTGTCGGGATACTCCTTGCCCGAGGGGATCTCGCCGATCTCGCGCGGCGGATACAGCCCGCCATCGTACCAGAAGAGCTTGCACGGGGGCATGTCGCCGCGTGCGGGAATCTCCCAACGGATCATCGACGAGGTGGGGAACATCTCCGCGGTCATGTCGCCCGTGTCCTTGATGAGCTCGACCGCCGCGGCGTGCTCGATCTTCAGGGCGCTGAATATGCCGCTGAGGGCGTGGCAGCCGATGTCGCCTAGGGCCCCGGTGCCGAAGTCCCACCAGCCGCGCCACACGAACGGCTGGTAGACGCTATGGCCCTTGAACTTGCCGTCCTGGTACGTACCCAGGTAGGGCCGCTGAGGGGCCGGTCCGAGCCAGAGGTCCCAGTGAAGCCCCTTGGGAATCGGATCGGACCCGCTCGGCCGTGTGCCCCCCTGCGGCCACCAGAACCGCTTGGGAATCCCCGCGCGGTCGGTCCAGACGTGCACCTCTTGGACGTTCCCGATCGCGCCCGCCCAGATCACCTCGCACAATTGCCGCCACCCCTCCTCGGCCCGCCCGCCGTTGCCCATCTGCGTGGCGACCTTGTGTTCCCGGGCAGCGAGCGTGAGCTGGCGGGCCTCGTCGACGCTGTGCGTCAGCGGCTTTTCGCAGT
>CAZFKF010000968.1:0-2921 GCA_964518805.1 uncultured Planctomycetaceae bacterium
CGTCTGGACGGCGACCCGGTCATGGTTATCGGGCACCAGAAGGGGCGGGACACCCTGGGCAAAATAACCTCGTCGCCAGGCCCGATCTCCAGGGCCATCAGGGCCAGCAACAGGGCATCGCTTCCTGAGGCGCATCCGATGGCATGCCGCGTCTGACAGCACTGGGCCACGTTGGCTTCCAGTTGTTTCACTTCCGGCCCGAGCACGAAAGCGCCCGTATCCCACACCCGGCCCAGTGACGCGGCGATCTGGTCCTTCAGTGGGGCGTGTTGGCGATTCAGATCCAGGAGCGGGACGCCTCGGGGAGTTGGCTCGTATCCCGTTTGTTTGTTAGGAGTTGCGCTCATCGAATGGATTCCGTTCCGGACTTCAAGGCGACTGCGGCGGCAACGCCGTCCACCGCTATTCCACGAGCGAGGAAAGTATGCCGTAGAAGGGTTTGCGTCAAGACCGATTGTACTCGTGAAACACACGAATCCCCGGCCCATTCACTTCGCCCAGACAATCGTGCGGCCGATTCCATTTCACGCTCGACCAAGACACGATCGTCCAGCGTTCCGTCTCGCATTGTATTCTGCGCTGGGGAATCAACGATTCATTATTACTCTTGCAAGGCCGGCGACCAATGCTTGCCGCCCATCTCAGCGTCATCCACGGCAAGGCAACGCACCACCACATGACGGGGCGCCACAGGTTTCATTGTCCAAGACTGTCCGACGCTTTCATTCTTCGATCGTCACTGCGGCCAACACCGGGGCTGCGGGCGTGCCGAGGTCGCGAAAGACGATTTTCTCGACCGGCACCGGGCGGAGCGCGGTCCCCAGCAAGTTCAGGTGCCAGGGGTCGCCGCGGAGCGCGACGAAGGCTTCCGAGGCGTTCGGGCCGGCCGTCCATTCGTCGGCGGTCCGGCCGGTGATGAGGGGGACGCTCTGCTTCTGGCCGTCGGCATAGCAGACCACGTATTCGGCCACCGCGCCCTGGGGCCCGGTCCCCGGATCGTCCGGCGCCCAGCCGTGGACGTTCCCAAGGAAGAACAGCCGCTTGCCCTGGGCATGGACCGGGATCTCGACCTGAGTTGGCCACGTGCGGTCCTGCGGGGCGTGCGGTGAATGGAGCACGACGAATCCCCGTCCGCCGTTGGTGGCCGGGTCGATGATCGCCATGGGCACGCCGCCCACCACCTGACGTCCCACCGGCATCCCCGTAAACAGGAAGTTGCCCGGTTTCGGCACGCCAAACGGAGCGTGGAACGGATCGGTATTGGCCACAGTTCGGAGGTCGAGCGTTCGGAACGCGTCGGCTGCCGGCGGCGGGTCGAGCGGGAGTTCAACTAGACCGGCAATCGTCTGAAACAGGGCCGGAGCCTGGGCGGCGTACCGTTGCACCACCGCGGCGAAATCCCATGCTTTCTTCTGAGCGGGTCGCACAGCAACCTCGATTCCCGAAAGCGGACCGGCCGGCCGCCGCGACTCCGGCACGTGCAGCACGATGCGTTTGGGTGGCGTCCGCTTGGGTGGATCGATCCGGACCTCGACGCCCGATGCCGTGCCCCGGGTGCAGAGCGACATCGGACCGAAGTGCGTCGGGGCGTTCTCCGCGCGGATCTCTTGCCCGGCGGCGAGCCATCCGTCGGGCACGGCGGCCAATAGGTGCAATTCGTCGCCGCGCTCGTGGATCAGCATGTGGCGGAGCATGATCGCGTAGTTCGAGGCGCCGGTGACGTGGGGAATCGTGTCGCTCCAGGCGAATCGCCGCTTGTAGAAGATCCCTTCGGGAAAGGCGTGCGCCGCGGTCGCATGGAGGAGATACCAATAGAAGTCCTCGACCACTTGCTCGTGCTCGCCGCGGGCCAGGGAAGCCATGGTGGTGTAGGCCGACATATACGGATGGATCGCGTCCTTGGCGCCGAGCCATTGGATCGTCCCCTCGATGAACCCGCCGCCGAGCACCTTGCGGGCGTGGTGGATCGTGGCCACGGCGCGAGGATCGTCCAGGGCAAACAGTTCCGTGGGCCAAAGCGTCTCGGTGTTGCCCCAGTGCGTTCCGGCCTTCTCCCAGCTTGGCGGAAAATGGGCTTCCCCCGTGCGCTTCTGCACCGCATCGATGGCGGCCCGGTATGCGGCTGCTTCTTCCTCGGTCCGACGGGCCTCTTCCGCGCGGCCAAGCTGCCGGGCGGCGTCGGCCGTGCACAGCATGCCGCGAAGATTCCAGAGGTCATAGCCCACGATGTGATGCTTGGCGTCCCAGAGGAACTCGCCGTCGGCCGGGGCGACGGGCAACACGCCGGCAAACGGAGAATCGGCCGGGGCTTTGCGCCGCGCCTGCCGGGTCCAATCAACGGCCCGCCGCATCTGAGGATACGCCTTCTCAAGCCACGCCCGGTCGCCGCTGATCTTGTAGAACTGCCACAGGGCCCAGACCGCCTGACCGTTGGCGTCGAACTGATCGGCCTGCGACTCGAATCGGCCGTCGGGCCGCTGGCAGCGGAGGTAGTGGTCGATGGCCTTGCGCGCGGCGTCCCAGAGTCCGGCCTCTTCCAGTTCCATGACCTGGTAGGCGCCGTCGCGGATATAGAATTCGTCATAAAAGCCCTCGCCGCCGTGGACCACGCCGTGGTCGTTGGCAATCCATTGGCAAACGTGGGCGGCCAGGAGCGTTTCGGTGGCCTTGCGGCAGGGGACCGTGATCCGGGCCGCGCCGGCCATGGCGCCCCGCCAGTACGTCGCGGTGCGGTCCAGCCACAGTCTGGGATCGGCGTCGGCCCATTTCGCGGCGTCGGACGCGGCCGTGAAGGGAATCCGCACGACAGCCTCCGCCGTAGCCGCCGGCGGCAGCGACCACCGGTTCTCGTGGCGCGAGGAATCGCTTTTTCGCGTCACCTCGATGGCGACCGCTGCCTTGGCCGCCACGGCGCCGGTGTT
>CAZFKF010000969.1:0-2919 GCA_964518805.1 uncultured Planctomycetaceae bacterium
GTGCCGGTGTCGAACTGCAGGAAGTGTTGGCCGGTGCCTCGGTACTCCCCGACGCTGCGAAGCACCGCCTGATCCAACCGCAAAGGCACGCGGACCCAGCCCACCTCGTGGACCCGGACTCGGCACTGAACCGACAGTTCGACATAGTCCCCCATCGCCGTGCCGGAAAGCAGCAACGACTGAAATGCATACCGCGGCGCCTGATCGGTGGTGGCCGAGGCGTATTGCCGCTTGACCATCTGCTCGAAGTCCTCAAGGCGGAAGCCCGGCACGGGAACCAGGTTGCCATCTTTGTCCTTGAGGTAGTAGAGCGGAGGGTTGGCTTCCTGCACCTGACGCGATGCCGGTGCAGGCGGCACCTCTGAAGCACTCTTCGTGGGGGGGGTCATGCTCGCCGCAGATGGCGAGCCAGGGGCGGGCTTCGCCGCGTTGGTCGGCGGAGCCTCGTCCGGCTTCGACTCACCGATTCCGCCAGCCTTGGCCGGCGGCATTGGGGCGGAGGAGGCGGATTTCCCCGCCGAAGTTGGCTTGGAAGGAGCCGTTTCCGAAGCAGCCGGAGTCTGGGCGGCGATCCAGCTTGCCGCGACAAGCCACAGGCACGCGGAAGCCAGACCAACCAAGGTTCCCGTCCGTTGATCCATACGACTCGCGACCACCAACCGTTGCGCCAGAACCGAACTGCCCGCAAACGGAACGGTACCTGGGCGATCCTGCCTGCCCGTTCCAACCGCACGCTCGGAGATGAGTTTCCCGAGGAGAACTATCCATCCAGTTTACCCCACCCGTCAGGTCGCTTGAAGAATGAGATTCGTGAAATCTTGGTGAAACAGCCGGGATGCCTGAACAAGCCCTCGTCCGTCAGGTGTAGCGGCGGACAACATCCAGGAGCTGCTCGTGCAACTCCCGCGTCGCAGCCACCACGAACGGCCCAGATGGGGTTCCCGAGGATTCTCCCGTCAGCGACGTGGCAATACCTCCCGCTTCCCGGATCAGAAGGGCACCCGCAGCCGAATCCCATATTTTGGTGGAGCAAGACCACCCCGCATCGAACCGCCCTGCGGCAACGTATGCGAGATTTAGCGCGGCCGACCCGGTACGGCGCAGACTCTGGCTCGTCAGAACAAGCTCGCTGAATATCTTTAGATCTGGCGAGTCCGCGCTCACGGCAGCGGGAAAGCCAGCGGCAACCAGGGCCTCGGACATCGTGCAGACTGGACTCGTGCGGAGGCGGTCTCCGTTCAGCCACGCACCGCGGTTTGCCGCAGCCGTGAAACACTCGCCTGACGTAGGATTCAGTATCGTTGCGGCCAGCAGCGTTCCTTCGCGCTCCAATGCGAGGGAGACGCAAAAAAAGGGAACGCGATGCACGTAATTGGTCGTTCCGTCCAGCGGGTCGACAATCCAGCGGTACGGACTGCTCCGACCTGACGGGCATTCGGCGGACACATCTTCTTCTCCGACCATCATGTGGTCAGGAAACGCTTCCAGAAGGGTCTTTCGAACGACTTCCTGGGAAGCGACGTCCGCATCGGTTACCAGATCGGCGGGACCTTTATGCCGCGCCGAGACCCGGCCGAAGTGATCCAGAAGCACGTCCCCAGCCCGACGGGCTGCCCTCTCACAAACCTCCAGGTAGTCTGGCATCATCAGACGCGAATCGCAGCAAAGGGGATGGTTGTTGATTCTACGAACCCCCGAGGAGAGAACAAAGCACCTGGGTGCAACCCCGACGGGTGGTTGGTGGTTAGTATGCTTGGCGCAAATTTTGAGCGGCCAGGAATTTGCGGGCGCAAAAGTATAGACAAACGCGCCGATACTGATATTATGGGACGGTAGAGGATAGAGCTAGGCGTGTAATAGAATTTGGCATCATCTTGGCGTATCATGCCAGTTGGGCTTGGCTTGACTGGTTCGACAACGGCCTCTTCTCTGTTCCGGCCCCGCCGTTTCGCCTTGCTGCGAGCGGCGGGGTTTTTTTGTTTGATCGTGCCTTCCCGTTCGGTGCATCCCGCGAAATGAGTTCGCCGCTCTGGCATTCGGATCGACATGTCGCTCGATTCTCCCTCGACCGCCTTTGCGGCAGCGTGGACGTCGCCCGACCGGAACGCGGCGTGTCGGACGTGCGTGTTGGTGGACACGCCATCGCGGAAGCCGATTTGCTCGGACTCAACTTCCCAAGTCGGACCGGGACCGAGGCCCTTGTTCCGGTCGAGTCATACCATCGCGGGCGTGACCTGATTGCCGCGTATTCGGAGTCCTCATCGTGGCCGGTGCGAGTCGACGTGGTATGGCACGCCGTGTTGCCGGCGGAATCCCCCGGCGTGCTGGCCGCGATCGATGCGATCGTCTCGGTCAGGACCTCACTCTGGGAGAGCTGGCCCGAGCTGGCAGTCCGCAGCCGACTTGTCCCCTGCGAAATCCTGCGTTTGGCCGACGCCATGCGTTTGCGTTTTGAACCGTGCACGAGCGGGGCATCGGGTGAGAGCCTTGTGGGAATCGCGAACGCTCCGTGCTGCCTGGTGTTCCGTTTTCCGGGCGCGCCGTTTAGCTACGCCGAAATGGCTCATCCCAGCGATTCGCGGGGCGTGACGCTGTCGGGTGGCCCTGCGGCAGTCGAGATTCGCCATGGTCTGTTCGCGGAGCGGTTGGAGAAAGGCGTCATCCTGCGGGCCCGCGTTCGGGGCGCGATCGTAGATCGCGCAGACGACTTGGCTAGCGCCGGCGCCTACTACCGCGCATTCTCCGCCGCCGATCCGCCTCTGGGAGCCTAGCCAACACTGGCCGACGTGTTCATCACCGAGGACTTCCTCCTCCAGAACGACCCGGCGTTAAGGTTGTACCATGAGTTCGCCGAACCGCTGCCGATTCTCGATTACCACTGCCGTCTTCCGCCCCGGCAGATTGCCGACGACCATCGCT
>CAZFKF010000970.1:0-2917 GCA_964518805.1 uncultured Planctomycetaceae bacterium
GCCGACGCAGTATCGGCTCGCTGTTGGGCGAGCATGCGTCCGGCCGCATCCGCGGCTTCCTCCGAGAGCCGGGCGTGGGCCACCGTCAGCAGTTCCCGGTAGTCGGTCGTTTCGGGCAGTGCCTGCGACAGGGCGTCCGCCAGGCTCCGCACCTTTCCTTCGAGACTGTCGACCAGCGATGTCAACTGTTCCGACGAGAGATGGTGGGTTCGCTGGCCGACCGCCAGGAGCCGCCCAAGGGCCTCGGGACGGTCGTCGGCCAGAAGTCTGGCGATCTGCTCCGCCAACTCGACCACGGATCGAAGGCCGCCGGCTCCCGCAGCGTGCGATCCGTCGTCGCCGGGCCGGAGGCGAATCGCGTCGATCAGCACTTCGGGCAGGCCCCAGTGCGTCAACAGGGCGACCGTCAGGGCGGTGTGGTCGAATCCCATCGACGCGGTTTCCATGGACGGCAAGTCGTAGCCGCCGTGGCGCACCTTTTCGAGGAAATCGAGGTACGGCGCCCCCAGTTCCTGAATCAGGACCAGCATGCCCAAATCCTGGAGCAGCGCGGCAATGAACGACTCGTCGCCGGGCCGGCGCCAGACCGTCTCGCAGATTTCCCGCGCAGCCACGGCCTTGGTCAGCGTGCGCCGCCAGTACCAGCCCAGCGTGCTCGCCCCGACGCCCGCAAACAGTCCGCCCGGAAGGCTGAATCCGAGGACCAGCAGCTTCAGGGGCTTGGTTCCCAGCAGGGCCAAGGCCTGGTTCAGATCGGTTACCTCGCAGCGAAGTCCGAAGAGCGAGCTGTTGACGACTCGCAGCACCTTGGTGGTCAAGGCGGGGTCGTTCTCGATACACTGCTTGACGGCGTGGGCGTCGACCTGTGGATCGTTTGTCAGTTGGAGGACCTTCGCCGCCACGGCCGGGAGAGTATAGAGCTGCGTCGCCCGATGGATCAGGCCGTCGATGATCTTGGTGACGTCGGACGCCGCCGGTGCGTCTTGCATCCCCCTTGATGTGGGGTATGCCGGTTCTGCGTCTGACGCTGTGGGGAGGGCCGGGGATGCGGTAGTCATACTCTAACCATACCTTACGGCTCGGCCACAAAGCGGTAGTTGAGCACCTGCGGGCCGTTGGTTTCCTGGGCCTGAAGCCAAAGCGTTTTTCCCACCAAGTCGCGTCCTTCGGGGAATCGAAAGACTTTCAAGTCTTGGCCGCGGCTGAGTCCCACGACCTGGGTTGTAAGACGTTGTCGCCCCGGGGCAAACAGTTGGCAACGCAGTTCGACGG
Source organism: uncultured Planctomycetaceae bacterium (assembly GCA_964518805.1). Lineage (GTDB taxonomy): Bacteria > Planctomycetota > Planctomycetia > Pirellulales > Thermoguttaceae > CALFBP01. Next base: position 1,273 of record CAZFKF010000970.1, read on the forward strand.
GCTTGTCCCCCTCATTGACGGTCCATTGTTGGACCTCCAGTTCGCCCTTGTGGTTCAGATGCGCGGTCAGATCGATCCGCACGTCACCTAACCCGACCTGAATGGTGCGATACGCGCTGAAACGGCAGGCTCGGTCCCCCGTCAATTCGAAATTCGCCCGAAGCACATGCAAGCCGCTGTTGGCATTGCTCGGCAGCGTCAGCTCAAGGTCTTGTCGAAAGACCTCGGCGGGCTTGAGGCGGAAGGTGAAGCGGTCTGGTCGCACTCCCCACGGCTCGGAGGTATGCAAGGTGACAGTCCCGGTGACAGGCTGATCGAACGTGTTGCGGAACTCGATGCGGTTCGTTTGGCGCTGGTTGAACACGCTGGGAATGCGATCGCTGCCCAAAACGCAGCCATGACGCCACAGCGCGATCGACTTGTCCAAACCGATCACAAACGCGGGCACCGGCCCCAATCGGAGCCTGTGGCCGGCCTCGCTCTTGGCAAGCGGCTCTTCGTGTCCCCAAAGGTCAACAAGGCGGGCGTCTTCGCCAAGGTACAGCTTCTCCTCCGTAGGCCGGCGATTCCAGGCCACCATCGTGGCGTCGTTGTCGCGAAGGAACACCTGGGCCGAGCTTCCCTGGGGAAGTCGCATGCTTTCGAGGGCCTCGGCGCCACCGAGCGTCAAGGCGGTGGTGCGCCACGGCAGGAAAAGATCGCTCGGCCTTCCGTCGCTGTCCATCAGCCCGTGATCGGCGTCGAAGGGCTCGGACGCGAAGACGGCCTCTGCGCCTTGAAGCTTCGCGGCGAGCACGCGCCGGACCAAGTCGGTGGCCCGATCCTCCAGGCTATACTCGTGGCGTCCAAGCAGCTTGAGTTGCACCCAGCGGGCTGCTTGCTCGCGAGGCACCGTGGGTAGGTAGGTGGCAAGTTCATCGGCCGTCAGCGGCGGGTCGGCGGTGAGGCTCAGGAAGCGCCATGGCGTCTTGGGCGGCGCCAGCGTCGGCACCGGGTGCTGCCAGTTCCAGCCCAAGCCCAGGTTCAGGCCATAAGCCGCCCGGTCGAGTTCCTTCTTGACCTGCGCCGTCTTGGCTTCGAGATCGGGATAACCGCAGAAGCTCGTATCGCCGTCGCGGCCCAACTGCCACCAGCGGACTTGGGTTCCCACCAGGACCATGGTCCGCTGAAGCGAAGGAGACCAGACCTCGGGCTTTTCACCGAAGATTTCGGCGGCGGAAGGCAGGCGGGCCGAATCGAAGCGGACCAAGATGGCATTGGGCGGCTGGTCCAATGTGCCGACGACATGAATCCCACTTAAGGACATTTGTTCGAGAAACGCGGCGAGAGGCCGGATCTTCTCATCGGTCTGGTCTGCCTCGAGCCAGATGGGGTACTTCACCCACCCCACTCCCGCCTGGGCGAGCAGGCTTCCCAGGGCCTCTAGCGAAAGCGATGGGGTGCCGCGCGCGACGCTCCATCCGAATTCGCTGCGCTCGGGAGTACGCTGCGCTCGGATGACCGCCACGATGATCTCGCGGCGGAGAAAATCCGAGAGATTCCCCTCAACCGTGGCGCGAACGCGGTACATTCCTGGCCCCGGCGCCGAGAACACCCACTCGGTCTTGCCCGCCAATAAGCGAGGCTCCTTAACGCTGGCGGCCGG
>CAZFKF010000971.1:0-2915 GCA_964518805.1 uncultured Planctomycetaceae bacterium
CCTTTCGTCGTTGCACGGGTCAAACCCGAGTTGAGGTGTGTGGTCGATCCGGCGTGCTATGAGGCGTTCACGTGCCTGAAGCCAGGGAGTCGGTACCAGAAGGGCGATTCGCAGGTCGAGCGGGCCGCCGACGGCCACCTCGTCTACGCGTGGAAGCCCGACACCGATCCGGTCGCCGGGGCTGAGGAGCGGGAACTCATGAAGGCCGGAACGATCCGGCCCGAAGAGGTCCGGTACCAGCCCCGCGACCTTGAAAGCGGCAAGCCGATCGAGATCCATTTCGGCTCGGTCACCTGGAATCCCTTCCGCAAGAAGTGGATCATGATCGCGGTGCAGCAAGGCGGCCCGATCTCGTTTCTTGGCGAAGTCTGGTACTCCGAGTCCGACGCCCCGACCGGCCCCTGGATGTGGGCCAGGAAGATCGTGACGCATGACAAGTACAGCTTCTACAATCCGGTTCACCACCCGTTCTTCGACCAGCAAGGCGGCCGGATCATCTACTTCGAAGGGACCTACGCCAGCACGTTCTCTGGCAATCCGTGCCCAACGCCGCGTTACGACTATAACCAGATCATGTACCGGCTCGATCTCGCCGACCCGCGCCTGACGAAGCGCGACGCCAAGTAGACGTTCAGTATACGTCCAATCGGACACGATCGGCCGCGGTGCGCACGTCGCGTGCGTCGAAGCGGCACTGAAGCCGTTGACGCAGGTTGGCGTGGGCGGCGGCAAGGCCGAGACGCACGCCGTCGAGAACGCTGCCGCCCGCGCGAAGGGTGCAGGCAAGGGCGGCCGTGAGGGCATCGCCGCAGCCGATCGGGTTGACGACGTCCTGCGAAGCTACGGGGATCGGATGGGCCCGCCACGCTGAGGTCTCGGTAGTGACCCACACCGGGCCATCGCCATGGGTGACGAGAACCCACTGGGCCCCACGGCGATTGAGCGACTGCATCGCTTCGAGCAAGTCCTCGTCGGTCGCCAGCGCCCGGCCCACGGTCTGGGCCAGTTCTTCCCGATTCGGCTTGACCACGTACGGCTTCAAATCCAGGACTGAAAGCAGCCCTTCACCGCGAAAATCCAGCACCGCCGGACACGGAGTGCGTTCTACCAGTTCGCCGTAGTAGGACGTCGGGGTGCCTGCGGGAAGAGACCCGATGACAATCGCCACGTCGGCCCGAGCGGCTTCTTCGGCGTAGGCGTCGCGAAATGCCGCCAGCTCCTCGGCCGTCAGCGGCTGGCCGTTTTCGACCAATTCCGTGATCTTGCGGCCGGCGAGGTCGATGATCGTGGTGCAGATACGGGTCGGTGAACGGGTGACGACGAACCGGGCGGCAACGCCCAATCGGCCCAGGTCCTGCTCGATCGGTTCCAGCGGCGGACCGCCCACGGGGGCCAGGGCCAATCCCGGCCCGCCCAGCCGATGAACGGCAATGGCCGCATTGAAGACCTTGCCCGAGGTGATCCAGTGCACTTCTCGTGCCCGGTTCACTTCGCCGTAGCGGAACGCATCGAACACGATCACCTGCTGCCATGCCGGCGTGAGCCCTGCCGAGAGAATCACAGGATGCCCTCCAGGACCTCGGTCAGCTCTGCATCGGAGAGTTCGCGCGGGTTGCCACTCATGCTGCTGCCTCGCGAATCGCGAACCAGGGCGGGAATCTGATCGGCGCGCACGCCCAGTTGCGACAGCCGACGAGGCACGCCCACGCGGTCGCACAGGGCCGAGATCTCGGCGATGAACACGTCGGCCGCCTCCTCTTCGGGCACCGAGCGGCCTTTGCCAAACAGCAGATGGGCCAGCCGGGCCAGTTCCGCTTGGCGGACCGGGCGATTCACCCGAAGCGCCACCGGCAGCAATAGCGCACAGGCCACGCCGTGGGCCACGCGGCAATGGACGCCCAGGGCCGCGGCCACGCCGTGGGCCATCCCTAGGCCGGAATTGGCCAGGCACATCCCCGAGATCATCGCGGCATGGGCCATGGCTTCGCGCGCCGGTTGCGAGCGGCCGTTTTCCACGGCTTCGGCGATGGCCGGAATCGCCTTCTTCAGCCCCTCCATGGCCAAGGCCTTCGGAATCGGCTGGGCCTTGCGAGAAATGTAGCTCTCGATCAACTGGGTGATCGCGTCCATGCCGCTGGCCGCGGTGACCGCCGGCGGGACCGTCACCGTCAGTTCCGGATCCACCAGGGCGATCCGCGGCAGGATCTTCTCGGATCGAAGGCTCTTCTTGAAGGGCGGATCGTACGACGAAATCACGGCGTTGCGTGTCGCCTCGGCGCCGGTGCCTGCAGTCGTGGGCATGGCCATGACCGGCAGCGGTTCCTCGACCAGCTTCAAGTCACGGCCCACGTTCTCCAGGTAATCCTTCACCGTCGGGCTCTGAAGGTTTGTGGCCATGGCCGCCACGGCCTTGCCCAGGTCGATGGCTGCCCCACCGCCAATCGCCAGTACGAAGTCGCCCGGCTGGGGGCCGAGACTGCGGACCGCGGCGCTGACGCGGTCGACGTCACCCACCTCCGGCTCGTGGACAATGGTTTCGAGAAGGACCACCTCGATCCCGGCGGTCCGCAGCGATTCCTCGATCTCGGCCAGGGTCCCGCTTTCGGACAAAGCGGGCGTTCCGCAGACCACCAGTGCCCGGCGGCCAAGCGTGCGAGCAAGGCTCGCCGTTTCGCGCCGCCGGCCCCAGCCGAAGAGGATTCGCTGTGGCGAGGCGAAATCGTAACGGAGTTGGGATTGGGACTGTGGATCGGTGCTCATCGGTTTCTCGCAGCGCGACCGCCGGTCGCGGCTTTCTGAGGTTCGACCTCGTTCTCGCGCACCACGCGGGGAGTTGCCTCCTCCTGGAATCGCGCGGACCCCTTCAGTATAATGATGCCCTTTGGATCGGCAACCGATCTCGTTCGGCAGAGAAG
>CAZFKF010000972.1:0-2908 GCA_964518805.1 uncultured Planctomycetaceae bacterium
GGCGAGATCTTCTGGACCACCGATCAATCGCCCGTGCGCGGCCCGGACAAATCCCGCGCCTTCTCCCTCGAGCACGACGGCCAATGGCACGAGTACGCGGCGGAGTTCTCGGCCCCGGGTACCCTGACCGGCCTGCGGATCGACCCTGGGGACGACACCGGCACATTCGAGATCCAATGGATCCGGATCGCCCGCCGCCGTTGGCACCCGCTGAGCATCGAATCGGTCGAAGTCGGCCCGCAGAGTGTCCGCTTCCTGATAAAGAACCACGAAGACACTCCACGGCAGATCACCGCCGTGGGGCAATCGCACACGATGGCCGCCCAGGGCACGCTGGTCCTTGAACAGCCGCTGGCCGGCAAGACGCCCCTGGAGGCGGTCCGCGCGGAGATTCGCTTTTCAGGCAAGGACGCCGAGGATCCGGAACTGAAATCGCTTCGGCCCATCGCGCGGACCGCTTTCGTCGTGCATCCGGAGGCCGACGTTGCCTGGATCGAACTGGCCGGCGCTGGCTTCGTGCTCGACGTAGCCCCCGACGGCTCGACGGCCCGCGTGCGACAGGGAGACACCGTGGCGGGCGTCCTTGGGCCGCTGGTGCACTGCGCCGGTGTGCTGCCGAAGCTCACGCTCGCGGGCCGCTCGCCGTCGCTGCGATTCGAGGGCGAGGGCGTAACGCTGGCCATCGGCACGAAAGACAAGGAAATCACCGTCTCGATTGCCTCGGACAAGCCGTGTGAAGGCCCCGTGGTGCGCTCGTTCGGCGCACTGAAGCAGGGCTTGCTCTCCGGCGTGGAGTACCTTGGCGCCGGCGAGGCCAGTTCGTCGAAGCTCGACATCGAGAGCGAAGAACACCTCCGCTACGCCCCCAAACCGATCCAAGTGACGATGCCGCTGATGGCCTTTGTCACCGATCGAGGCACACTGGCCATGACGTGGAAGGACATGGGTCTCCAGCCGATCTATGCCACGCCGAATTTCTACGACGGCGCCAAGGACCACCGCATGGCCCTGCAGGGCAAGAAGGTCGAGGTCACAATCCTGGTCGATCGTCTGCCGGTTGAGGAGGCGATTCTCTGGGCCGTCCAGAAACAGGGATTGCCCCCCTTGCCCCCCGCGCCCCGCACCGTCGCGCAACAGCGCGAAATCTGTCTCAAGGCCCTCAATGGCCCCCTCAAGACCGAAGCTGGCTGGGGACATTGCGCCGAACCCAACTGGGGGCGTGCCCCCTATGCCGACATGGCGTCCACCCTGTGGCGACTCAGCGGCAAGATCCCGGAGATGCCCCGGCTCGTGTTCGGCGGGGCCCATGTCAGCAACTCAAGCATCTATTTCGTGACAGGCCGGGCCGTCGAGTGGAAAGGAATTCACGAAGGGCAAGCCCGCGGATTCATTCGCGGCCAGAAGCCCGATGGCTCCTACCGCTATGACGGCCCCTTCCGCCGCGGCCATTTTGAGAACACGGCCAGCGGGATCTGTGCCCCGCCTGCCATGCACCTCTTGGAATATGCGTGGCTTACGGGCGACAAGGAGGCATTGGCGGCCGGTTGCCGCACGCTGGAGTATATGAAGCGTTTCGACGTCCCCCGCGGTGCCCAAACGTGGGAGGTGCCGTTGCACACGCCCGATCAATTGGCCTCCGCCTACGCGGTCTGGGCCTATGTGCGGGGCTATCAGCTTACCGGCAAGAAGGAGTACCTGGCCGAGGCGCGCCGCTGGGCCCTTACCGGCGTTCCCTTCACGTACCTCTGGACCCGGTATCCGATCATGCTCTATAGCACTCCGCCGGTGTTCGGAGCCACCAATTGGCAATACAACTGGATCGGGCTGCCGGTCCAGTGGGTCGGCGGAGTGTATGCCTACGCTCTCACCTTGCTGTCGCCCTACGACAAGACGTTGGACTGGAATCACTTGGCACGCGGGATCTTGATTTCCGCCGAACAGCAACAATACCCCGATGGCCATTGGATCGGCCTGTTGCCCGACTCGTTCACCATCGCGTCTCAGACCCGCAACCCGGCTCGAATCAACCCGTGCGCCATCTCCAGCCTGCGTATGGTCTTGGACGGCCAACTCGACTCACTCTGCTTGGCTGTCGATGGCCCGCGCCGCGTGGCTGCGCCTTTTCCCGTCACCATCCGTGACGGGAAGGCACACCTCCAGGCCCCCAAGGGATTGAAGTACCAGGTTTTGGTCAACGGCCGGGTTGTGGATGTGCCCGCGGAGTCGAATACCGAGATTCCACTCGATTGACCCCTGTCACTGTCGCCGCAGTCTACTGTTGTCGATTTTGCGGCTCAAGATGCAACCGTTCCCCCCCAGTCTACCCATCCTTTTAGGGGGAACCTTGCAGCCGTGTCCCAGCCGAGGTATTCTGCAAGGCACGGGTTTCGATTCGTGTCCGGGAGGAGGTCTCGATGGCAACGATCCTCGTAGTCGACGACTCTGCGGTCGATCGTCGTCTCGTAGGGGGGCTCGTCCAGAAAGTCCTCCCCTGTTCGGTGCAGTACGCGGCCAATGGCGTGGAGGCCCTGGCGCAGATGCACGGCGACCTGCCCGACCTGATCCTCACCGACCTGAACATGCCCGTCATGGACGGTCTGGAGTTGGTCAATTACGTGCGGGACCATCATCCCGAAGTCCCCATCGTGCTGATGACGGCCTACGGCAGCGAGGCGTTGGCGGTCGAGGCGTTGGCCAAGGGCGCGGCCACCTACGTTCCGAAGTCGCAGCTTGCCGCCCGCCTGCCCGGAACCATCCAAAACGTCCTCTCGATGACGTTCGTCCACCGCAGCTACGAGCAGTTGATCCACTGCCTGACGAGGGCCGATTTCCAATTCATTCTGGAGAGTGAGCCGAGCCTGGTCGATCCGCTGGTCGACCTGGTGCAGCAGATGGTCGCCAGCGTCGC
>CAZFKF010000973.1:0-2902 GCA_964518805.1 uncultured Planctomycetaceae bacterium
GCACCCGTGGTGCTGTACTGAAAGGCCGGCTTCCCGTTCTTCGTTGTGCGATGAATAGGCATGGTGTCCTCAAGGGTCAGGTCTTCAGCGGCCCCACGTCGCGGCCACCGTCGATCAAGTAGCGATTGGGGCCACGCTTCTCGTTCTCGTGACGCAGCTTGACGTTCATGCGCCAGGTGATTCCATGCTTCGGGTTGACGCCGTGAAGCCATTGCGACGGCTCGCGGTAGCCGGACAAGGCGTTGTAGGCGAAGGGATCGGTGCCGACCCACGAGCCGTTGACGAGTAGCTCGCCATCTACGTCGGACAACACACTGGCGGCGTGGTGATGACCAACCACGAAGTAGCGACAGCGTTGGGCACCGGCCGCCGCGCCCAACGCGATCAGGCCCTTTTGCCTGCGGACCATTCCGTACCACGGGATGCCCATGTTTGAGCGAACGTCGTCCCCGTGCGACACGTTGAATCCGACGCCGTTGATGTTTACGTTCGCACTCCACGCATCGGGAATCGTGAAGTGGACGTTCTCCATGCCGCGACAATGCAGCCTTGCCACTTCGCCGACCAGGTAATCCCAGTTGTCGTGGGCACCCAAGTAATCTTTCTTGGGAGTGCGGCGACCGTGATTGCCGGCCAGGTAGAGGATGTTCACCTGCTCGAAGTGCGCCGCCAGGTCGCGGTACATCAAGGCGTGCAACTGGCCGATGGCCAGGCAGTTCTTGAATTGATTGCGGTAATAGGACCGCTCGCACGCCCGGTGAATCTCGCCGCTGGTGTAGTCGCCGTAGGCCAAGACCCACAGAACCGGAAACGCGAACCTGGGGGCCAGCGTGTCGTGGCACCACTCGACCACGGTGTCCACGTAGCGCTCGGCCCGGCAGCACGACACAGGGAAGCTGTAGTTTTCCAGGCCGCCCACTTCCTCCGGCCGCACGACCTGATCGTGGTGGCCGTCCGACAGGTGCATGACGACATGCTCGACGATCTCGGCCTTCCGGCGAAACTCGACGGCCTGGGGCAACGGCTCCAAGGGCTTGATGCGCTGGTCCATTTCCGCCGTGATGGCCTTGAACAAGCCGGCGATCTTTGCTCCCGCTTTGACCTTCTGCCGCTCGCGGTTCCGCTCGTCTGTTAGGTGGACGATCTCGGCTTCCAGTTCCAAGATGCGTTTGTCCGTAGGGTCGTAGTCGGGGACGGCCTTGTGCTGGCCGCCGGCCCGTTTCGGCGTGGGCGGCTCGCCTGCCGGCCACTCCACGTCCTTGTGGACCCGGCCCGTGGCGATGTCCGACACGATGCTGCGGCTCACCTTGAACCGCTTGGCGATCTCGGGCTGCGTCACGCCATCGACAATGGCGCGTTTGATCTTCTCAACCTTCTTCTTGGTCAACTTCATGGTGTCTCCGTATCGCCCTCGCCGGTTTAGGGTGTAAGAGAGGCCGGATGACGCTGCCCCATCGTCACCCGGCTCATGCTGTCGGTCGCAGGAGGCAGAAAGAGGCGAGCGGACTAGCCCGCGCAGACCGAACGAGCGAACTTCTCGACCCATTGAATGGCGTCGTTGAAGTTCAACGGCGGCTTGAAGCAGGGGGCAGCCATATCGGGATCAACGCCGGTGGGACGGCTCCCAGGGGCAATACCCGCGTCTTCCACGGGCATGGCGTCGATTTCTTTCAGGGTCGGCATCTCGGCTTTGGGGTCGATGGCCCATTCGATCTTGCTGGCCTTCGCCCACTCGTGGATGCGCCGCACCGGGACGATGAAGTTGAAGCCTTGCAGTTTCATCACGCCCTGCGTGAGCATCCCGATGTAGACGCCATCGGCCTTGAGGTACATGCCGCCACCGGACGATCCGGGAAAGGCAACCGCCGTCACCTGGTCAAAGACCTTGACGTTGGCACCCTTCATCGGCAGCGTGCGGCCGGTCTGGCTGAGCACGCCCGTCGTGTAGCTGTTGGCTCCGAACTGGCCCAAGAGACTGCCGCAATGCGCCAATTCGACGCCGATGGGCGGGATGTAGTCGGCCTCAAGGTGGAACTTCGTGTTCGCGCTGAGGGGATAGGCGTTCTTGCAGCGAACCATCAACAGGGCCAGGTCTTCACCGTAGTCCGCATCGCTGACCTTGATGATCTTGCAGTCGTACTTCACCTCGCCTACCCGGCGGCCATTCTGCTGCCGTTCCTGGACGATCTCAGCGTCACGGTATTCGACCAGAACCTTCGAGGCTCCGGCCGGGGTAATCACGGTGCGCGTGGTGCGCAGGCCGTCAACGACGTGGGCGGCAGTCCATACAAAGGTGATGGTGTCATCACCGATCTTGCGGGTGACGAGATTGCCAGAACCCTGGGCATTGCCGGCCTTGATGGTGACGCTCACGCTCTGCAAATCGTCGGGGACGCTGGCGACCGCGGGCGCGGCGGCCAGCGCAATCAGGGTCAGGACCAACAGCACGTACTTCATCGTTGCAGACTCCAAGGGATTGATAGATGCTCTGAGATCGGCGTTCAGGGGCCAGCGCCCGGTGACGAGCCAGCTATTCGTCCAGCACCTCCACTTCCACCATGCTCTCGTAATCCGGCTCGAAATAACGCAGCAAGCGCTCGATGATGCAGTCCCGGAGGATTTCGCCGTTGACGACGGGGCACACGACGGAAAGCTGCAATGCGGCGTCCGCACCGGGATCGAACGGCTCCGTCTCGTCCCACACAACGTCCAATCCGTAAAAAACGCAGTGCGCCAGGCGGTCGCGGACGGCCCCTGCGGTCGGAGTCCGCTTCCAGCAACCCTCGCTCAGCGTGATGTTGAAGCGCGTTCCGTTCACGTTGCGACCTCCTCGACGTGTACCTCGCCCTCTTCGCCGGCATCCGTCCAATCCACGCCTTGGAGGACTTCGCCCATCGTCATT